>WFTO01000323.1 GCA_015485435.1 Anaerolineae bacterium
AAGCAGAGGCTCAGGTGATAGCAGCGCAAAACCAACGCGATGAAGCAGCGGCCGCGCTCGAACAAGCGCAAGCCGCGCTGAAGCTGGTTCAGGCTGGGCCCGGGCCGGAAGCCATCGCCGCGGCCCAGGCCGCGGTGGCGCAGGCGCGTGCGGCCCGCGACGCCCAGGCCACTGCCCTTGAAAAAACTCGCCTGCTAGCACCGACGCAAGGGGTCATCCTGGAACGATACTTCTCGCCAGGCGAGATCATCGGCCCCGGACAACAACTGCTGCGCCTTGCCCTACCCGACGACCTCAGCATCACCATCTACGTGCCTGCAGGCATGATTGACGAATTTCGCGCGGGCGATGTCCTGCCCCTGGTCGTCGACACCGCGCCAGAACACGAGTACCTTGCCCGGGTGACCTCGGTTTCAGATGAGCCCGAGTACACCATGCGTCAATCCCAAAACAATGCGGAGCGCGCCGCGGTCATCTACGCCATCACCCTGCGCGTCCAAAATCCCGATGACCTCCTCCGCCCAGGCTTGCCTGCCGATGTGATCCTATCACGGTGATCCCTTCCCTCATCCTTCACTGATGAGAAAAACTTATGATCAAGAACTTTGTAACCAAGCTCCTTGCGCTTCTACTGGTGACAACCATCCTCTTTCTGGCAGCCGTCGTGTTGATCCCTCACCAGGTGCAGGCCCTCTGGCAGGCCTGGCAGCTGCCTCAAACCCCACTTTTGCAGGCGCAGACCTGGCTTGGCGTGATTGAGCCTGCGTCCACAGAGATACGGCTTTATGGAACGCTGGAAGCCCGCACCATCCATGTCATGAGCGAACTTGAAGGAAGAGCAATCGATGTGTTGATCGATGAAGGGGATTGGGTGGAAAAAGGAGCCACCCTGATTCGCCTGGAACCCACCGACATCCAGGCGCAAGTGATTGCCGCGGAAGAGGGATTGAAAGCGGCAGAAGCCGCGCGTGAAGCAGCAGCCGCGCCGCCATTGCCAGAAACAAAGACTCTGGCGGAAAGCAACGTCGCCAAAGTCCGCACCGATTTGGACAACGCCCAACGCACCCTGTCCCATGCCCAGAAGGTGTTGGCCAACCCTCTAACCCTTGAAGCTCAAATCAATCAGACCGCCGCCTTGATCCCGGTAGCCCAAGCCCAGGTCGACGCCGCACGCGCCAGCGTTCAGCAGATCGAAGTCCTTATCGAGGACGCTCAGGGGGATGGCTCGCGCCAGGGACAATATCGCCTCCGGATCCTACAAGAACAAAAAGCCGCAGCCGAGGCCTCGCTCGAAGCAGCCCAGGCCCGCGTCGATGGATTGCAACAGACGTTGAAGCTGTTGAACCAAATGCGAGCAAACCCCCTTGGACTCCAGGCGCAGGTCCATCAAGCCGAAATGGCCGTTGCCATGGCCAGGGCGGCCTTACAAGTCGCTGAAGCGGAACGAAATGCCCAACTCGCACCTCCCCAGCCAGAGGAGGTCGCCGTCGCCGAAGCGCAAGTTCAGCAGGCCAAAGCCGCCCTCGATCTGGCTCGCTGGAAAGCTGACCGCTTGACCATCATAGCGCCGGCGTCGGGCCGAGTGCAGGCGAAATTGATCGAAAAAGGTGAGACAGTTTCACCAGGCAAACCGCTCATCACCCTCGCCGACACGCGCCAACTGGAGTTGTGGGTGTATGTGGCCTCCCAGGACCTCCATCGCATCCATGTGGGCGATACCCTGCCCGTGGAAGTCATCGCCTTACCCGATGAAACATTCGAAGCGCGGGTGTTCTACATTGCTCCCGAGGCCCAATTCCGCCCCACGAACGTGCTCAACCCCGACGACCGCGGCGATATGGTTTTTCTGGTGAAGTTGCGCCTGTCCAATGAGGATGGCAGACTCAAGCCGGGCATGCCTGCAGATGTCCTGTTGCCGGGATAACACCGGCATCAGCGTTTTGTCAGGAGGATGCGCAACGCATGCAAGAGCACATTCGCGTCTTCTTCGTCATTATAGCCCTGAAAAGAGACGCGTATTAGAGCGTAGTTTTGCCACCAGTGGACGGGGACTTCAATGCGAAACATGCTCCATAGTTGACGCTGAAGCCAATGGGGGTCGACGCCTGGAGGCAACACTGCCGCGGCCATCTGGCCCAACCAGTCTGGCGGAGCCAGGACCGGTTGCCCGGTGAGCGCATGAATCCGCGCTCGGGTCCTTACTGCCAGATCATGGCACCGAGACCGCACGCGCTGCCATTGGTGTTCCTCCTGAAAACGAATCGCCGCAGGGACCGTCAAAAAGGGGGACATGTCTCGCGTGCCCTGCCATTCATGATAATCAATAAACTGTGAGGGACCCGGTTGGTCGGCCTCGTAGCCCCAACTGACCACGAGCGGGTCCAGCCAAGCCTGGATTTTGGGATGGGCGTAGAGGAATGCCGCACCTTTTGGCGCCATCAGCCATTTGTGCAATGCCCCGGCATACACATCTACATTCAACGCCGAGAGATTCAGTGGGATGTGGCCAGGCGCGTGCGCTCCATCTACTATCGTAAGGATGTCGGCATCGCGAGCGCGTTGGCACAGCTTCTCGATGGGAAAGATCAACGCAGTGGGGCTGGTTATATGGCTGATAAATAGCACGCGAGTCCGATCCGTTACATGGGACCACACCCTGTCAACGAACGCCGCCCGTGAGGATAGGGGAATGGGCGTCGGAACCACCACGAGCCTGGCTCCGGTCTGCCTGCACACATACCGCCACATGCGCATCAGCGCGCCATATTCATGGTCCGTGGTGACAATCTCATCCCCTGGCTTCAGCGCGAAGGGGGAATCCCGACGCATCAGATTGTGAGCCACCATGTTCAGCGCCGTGGTTGGATTGGGGAAAAAGACCACATCATCCGCAGGCGCCCCCACATAATCGCCCAACGCCCGACGCGCGTCTGCCATCAGGTCCTGAATATCGCGCCCCAACATTTGAACCGGCTCCCGTTCCAAACGCCGTTGCCAGGCCTGTTGCGCTTCGAAAACCGGTCGTGGGCAGGCGCCAAAGGAGCCGTGGTTCAAATAGACCACATCAGGCTCTAATAAAAAATGTTGCCGCAACGCATCTTGGTCCAATGGCGGGTGATCATCCCAGCCAGCGTTTTCGTCGCCGATAGTGCTTGACATCCCGGTAGCTTTTGCGTTCGCCCACTTTTGTCAGTCCTAAATAAAATTCCTTAATGTCCTCATTCTCTTTGAGTTGCGCGGCCGGGCCATCCAAAACAATCCGGCCATTTTCCATCACATAGGCATAATCTGCGACATCAAGGGCGATGCGTGCATTCTGTTCCACCAACAGAATCGCCATTTTCCTGTCGCGGCTCATTTGTTGAACCACCTCGAAGATGCTATCCACAATGAGAGGGGCCAACCCCAAGGAGGGTTCATCCAGCATCAGCAACTTGGGTTGGGCCATCAAGGCGCGACCAATGACCAACATTTGTTGCTCCCCGCCCGAAAGATAACCGCTGGTGCGCTTACGCATGTCTTTGAGTTTGGGAAAATAGGAATAAACCTGTTCCAACTCGTCCTTGATGCGCTTATTTCCCCCTGGCAGGGGCCGCCCCACTGCACCGATGAGGAGATTTTCTTCCACGGTGAGGTGTTTAAATAGACGGCGACCTTCCAACACTTGAATAATGCCTAGTTGGACGATGTCTTCAGGTTGCATGTGATCGATACGCTGGCCTTCAAATTCGATACTGCCACGGGTGACCTCGCCATCCTGAACATAGAGCAAGCCTGAGATGGCCCGGAGGGTGGTGGTTTTGCCAGCGCCGTTCGCCCCCAGCAAGGAGACGATTTGTCCAGCCTGCACCGAGAGGGAGACGCCGCGCAATACAAGCACGACATCGCTGTAAACGACTTCGATATTGTTAAGGGTGAGCATGGGCGTTCAATAAAGCAATGGAATGGCGCAGCGCTCTTGGGGACGCGCTTTGGG
>WFTO01000324.1 GCA_015485435.1 Anaerolineae bacterium
CAAATAGCCGCTATCGTTATCTTCTGGATCAATCAATGAGTCCTGACCCTAAGGACATTTAGCGCTTTTTTGACCATCTGTATTCGCCTGTGAGCAGGATATGCGCCCATCCGAGCGGGGAAGTGTGCGCCAGAAGCTCTGGTGGGACTGGTAATCCAGCGTTTTTTCTTTGGTGAACGGCCTTACCGAGCTTGGCGGTGTTCCAATATATAACGATTGCAGTCAGTAAGTTGAGACCTGCCATACGGTAATGCTGGCCTTCGGTTGTTCGGTCGCGGATTTCACCCTGGCGACCAATCCGTAGAGCGTTTTTCAATGCATGATGGGATTCACCTTTGTTCAAGCCAATCTGGGTCCGGCGTTGCATATCAGCATCCAGAACCCAGTCGATCATAAACAGAGTGCGTTCAACCCGCCCAATTTCGCGAAGGGCAGCGGCCAAGTCATTCTGGCGGGGATAGGACGCAAGTTTACGCAGGATTTGGCTAGGGGCAATGGTGCCAGCGGTCATGGTTGCTGCAATCCGCAATATATCCGGCCAGTTTGATGTAATCAGGCCTTCTCTGATTTTGCCTCCCAATAATCCGCGAAGTTCTTTTGGGCTGTTGGCCGGGTCGAACACATAAAGCCGTTTTGAAGGTAGGTCACGGATGCGGGGAATAAAGCGGTAGCCCAAGATTGAGGTGACGGCGAACACATGGTCGGTGAATCCGCCTGTATCGGCATATTGCTCGCGGATGCGTTTGCCTGTTTCATTCATCAGCAGACCATCGAGAATATAAGGTGCCTCGCTGACCGTGGCGGGGATGGTTTGGGTTGCAAAGGGCGCAAACTGATCTGACACATGGGTATATGCCTTCAGGCCGGGGTCGCGGCCGTATTTGGCATTGATCAGATTCATTGCCTCGCCCTGACGGGTGGTAGAGAAAAACTGACCATCACTGGATGCAGTGGTTCCCATCCCCCAAAATGCCGCCATCGGAAGTTTGGCTTGTGCCTCGACCACCATCGCTAAAGCGCGGTTCAGGGCATCACTTTCAACATGCCAGCGCGAAAGGCGCATCAGTTTCCAATAATCGTGGGTGTTGGTTGCCTCGGCCATCTTGCTTAGGCCCAGATTAATGCCCTCCGCCAGCAGCACATTGAGCAAACCAATTTTATCTTTGCAAGGCACGCCTGTTCTCAGGTGTGTAAAAGCATCTGTGAACCCTGTGGCCGCATCCACATCCATCAAAATATCGGTGATGCGCACTTCGGGCATACGTTTGTAAAGATCGAGGACCATTTCATCAGCACCATGGGGAACATTCGCCGATAGGCGGTCAACATGCAGGACGCCGTTTTCAATGCTGCCGCCAGGAATGGTGCCAGAGCGAGCTGCTTTCGCCAGCCGCTTCAGGCCTAATTCCATTCTGGCTTTCCGATCTTCAATCCACGCTTCCGGATTGAGCGGGACCATCAGTCTGGCATTGGCAGTGATCGCTTGGGCAGGCACCAAAATCTGCTTCAAATCCCCATAGCGCTTGGAATGTCGAAGCCAGATGTCCCCGGAACGAAAAGCATCCCTCAGATGGAACAGAACCGCCACTTCCCACAGGCGGAGATCACCATCATCCTGCACTTTCAAATGTTGGTGCCATTTTGATGTACGGCGCAAAAAACCTGTCGGGTGCTCAGTGTCAGCCCCATCACGGATCGTGCATGCCGCTTTGAGTAAGGGCGCAGCAACTGCTGCCCCATGAATATCCAAAATACGCAACATGCGCGGTGCATATCGCCGGAAACGATTATATCCTTGTGCAACATGTGTGGGAGGATCAGCGGACATTGTGTCCGTCAACCGGGCGGCAGTCGCCACCAGATTTTGCAAGCCTTCCCAGCCTAAACTGTCAGAGATAGCAGGTTCCAGCTCAGCTTTGTCGCCTTGGGCTTCAAGCAGGGCACCGCCCAGTTCCGCAAAGGATTGCAGCGTTTGGCGAACTGCTACCTTCGCATCATCAACGCGCGCGTCACATAGCCTTTTGGCCTCGCGCCATGTTTTACCGACAATTCTATCATGGGTTTCAACAATGGCATCGGCGAGGCCCGCCTGCCATTCCACAGCACACACGGTGAGAATAGCAAGTCGGCGGTTATCGGAAAGATCGCGCAGGCCATCCGCAAAATAGCGTTCCCCTTGTCGCTTCAGGCGCGTAACACGATGCGGAGGAATGCCCGCCAGAATGTTAGGCGACAGATCGAGGTTCTGTAGAAAACCTAACCTGTCTAACAAGCGATTTACATCAGCTGAATTCTTGCCCGGTTCAAACTGGCGCAGCCAAACAAAGCGGCTTAGGTGACTATCAACCATATCTACCAGAAGAGCATCCAAGCGAGCGCGATCTTCATAATCCAGGCGGCTTGATATTGCCTCCTCAATCTTGCGTTCTGCTGCAACTAGGGCATCGGCACATTGCCGTTCGATAGTAGAAATGGCGGGCACGATAATTTGGGTTTTGCGGCAGTGTTCAACAAACCTCTTCGCTAGATCATCGTTGGAACGTGCGTCTTCAGCCTGATCAACAAGCCACACTTTAAGCTCGCGGGACCTTTGGCCAGTAAAAACCCGATAGCCGTAAATCTGCCGTATGGCCTCCATGTGTTCCTGGCGGGTTTGTCGTCGTGCCGCATAGTCCAATAGCGCGTCACCCGTGATCCCAAGCTGGGCACCTATAAATGCGAGAACTTCTATTGGAATTACTTCCCCAGGAGAAAGGGCTCGACCAGGATAGCGCAAAGCACAAAGTTGCAGAGCAAATCCTAATCGATTTTCCGGACGGCGGCGTTGGTTGATATATTCCAAGTCATCATCTGCCAAAGTGTAGTGCTTTAAAAGTGATGTCTCATCTACGGGGAAGGCCAAGCAGTTCTGAACGTTGGCGTTCCGTCAATATATAGCGTCGTGGCATTTAAGATTGTCCTTTTTGATCTAAAGTCTAAAGTGGACAGTATTCGCACCAGTAAAATCAATGGCTTGCAAGGCTTAAATCTATGGGGGTTCAATTGGGACAGAAAGCAGCCATTTATGCGCGGGTCTCAACCTCGGATCAATCTTGTGAACGCCAGATTGGTGAACTCACCCGTTTCGCTGAACGAGGCGGCTTTGAGGTCACGGGGGTGTTCAAGGAAACCGCATCCGGCACAAAGTCCAACCGCGTCGCTCGCAACCAAATCATGGACCTCGCACAGGCCCGAAAAATTGATGCTGTTCTTGTAACCGAACTCTCCCGATGGGGCCGTTCCACCCAAGACCTTCTGCAAACACTGGAACAATTGGCAGGCTGGAACGTATCTATC
>WFTO01000325.1 GCA_015485435.1 Anaerolineae bacterium
ACATACATACGCTTATTTTACCAGGGATGCTTCTTTCCTTCCCAGGTGAAAAATTCCCCGGAATCAGCTTCGGTAAGGCGTTCGGAGAGATCCAAAATGCCTTTTGCAGATTCTTCCGGACGCAGCGGCGCCGACGAGCCGCCCATATCTGTCTGCACCCACCCAGGATGCACAGCCACCACAACAATTCCAGCCGGGCGCAATTCCGAGGCGGCGATACGAGTCAGCATGTTTAATGCCGCTTTGCTGCTGTTATAACTGTAATGATTGCTCATATGCAAGGTAATGGAGCCCAGTTGGGAAGACATATTGAGCACCTTGGATCCATTTTTCAAAAACCGACGAAACTGTTGTAGTACCATCATAGGGCCAACGCTGTTCACATGAAAAGCCTGCAACATGGTTTGAGGCTTCAAGTTTTCCAAACGTTCTCGACGAGGGAAAATCCCAGCATTGTTGATTATCAGATCCATCGATTTCGTTTTAACAGCCACCTTATCGGCAGCCGCTTGAATGCTTGCATGATCTGTCACATCGATAGGCACAATTATAAGTTGATCCGAAAATGTGCGTGCTAGAGACTGTAAGGCGCGAGCATGCTCAGGATGGCGGACGCCTGCAAATACGCCATAATTGCGTCTCAATGCCTCTTGGACTAGGGCAAGGCCAATGCCACGATTAGCGCCCGTCAAAAACAATTGCTTCATAACAACCTCCAGAATCTTGGTGAATCAAGGAAGCAAATCATCCTAACCTCTATCGGTGGAGAGTGATGCCAAAAACTTATTCTTTCATCAACGTTAAGTAAATATCCTCTAATGAGTAACGTATTTCTCCCACAAATTGGATATGCGCTCCGGCATCCACCAACGTTCGCACCAAGAGGGGATTCTGTTGTTCGGGATCATCAAGTTTCACCAGGAGTTTATTGCCGATGGATTTAACATCCTGAACAAATGAGAACCGACGGATATTCTCCAAAAACGGCTTAGCCTCTTTGCCAAGATGAAACACGATTTGCCGTCCAAACAATTTGCGACGTAGATTTGCAGCGGTGTCTACGACCAAAAGGCGCGTTTTGAATACAGCAATTCGATCACAGAGTCGATCGGCTTCATCCAGGTTATGAGTGCACATAAAGATGGTTCGCCCCTGAGCCTTAAGTTCGCGAATAAACGACCGCACCATATGAGCCGCCTCCGGATCGAGGCCTGATGTCGGTTCATCTAGAAACAGCAACTCAGGTTCATGAAGCAATGCTCTGGCCAATGCCAATTTCTGTCGCATGCCCTTCGAAAAACTTCCAACTGGCTCATGACGTCGTTCCCATAATCCCATCATCTCCAAATACTTTTTTACCTGTGCATCAACATCGGGTACATCGTAGAGTTTGGCGAAAAGACGTAGATTATATGCTGCGCTGAGGCGATCATACATGCCCGGCATTTCGGTCAAGAGCCCGACATGGCGACGAATTGCGTCGTTTTCTACACCGAGGCGATAACCATTCACCACAGCCTCCCCTGCAGATGGACGAATCAGTGCGGTGAGCATGCGAATCGTTGTGGTTTTGCCCGCGCCATTCGGTCCCAGAAACCCAAAGATCTCTCCCCGCTCCACATCCAGGTCCAAACTATCGACCGCGACCAGCGGCGCTTCACCGGCCCGCTCAAATACACGCGTCAAGCGTCGAGTGTGGATCATGGCCCTGTATACCGGGAGCTATCGAGTTTATCGGTTGGGGGGCTAAATTCCAATGCATACGTAGGAAGGCCGTCTGCACTGCCAGGTCCATGCATAGAAGGGGTGTCTCCCTCATCTCTCACAGGTCTAAAATACAAAATAATCATCAGGCTTGTCAAAGCAAACACGCCGATTATCAACTCGGTAATCACAATGTCGAATTGAGACAAGCTCCACACACTTACCGCATTGACGAACCAGTGCCAGCCAATAGCAGCCCATAACCAGCTTTTATTGTCACGAAGGAAGACTTGCATAACGATCACAGCCAATGAAATTTGTATGATCATGGCAGAAATCCTCTCCACAGCCCCCATCAACGATTCGTACCAGGTCGCAGACCAATACGCGGTGAGTTGTTGCTGAACCATGGCGAGCTTATCGGGTTCAAGGCCAGAAAGCTGCCCAGGATTATTCTGAATCGCAAGCATGTTTATAAACGTCAAGCCAGCTAATATGCCTATTACCATAGACTCGAAACCACCATGCCCAGTCCCATACATCAATGCAGCTTTCCAACTGCGAGCGTTTTTCAGCTTATTACGCAAGATGGAATAACGGGCCAACTCTTCGGTAATCGCAGCGGTGAATGCAAAGACGGCAGCTTGAACAATCACATGGCCATCCGCGCCGCCCAGTCCTGGGACAATGCGGGTTAAGATAGCATTTAGGGGCAAATGGAAAAGTTGAGCCAAAATAAATGCCGCGCCACCATAGAGAAATAGCTGCCAAGACAATCGATATTTCTTCGCTAGCATCATCCCCAACAAAATGGGGAAAATGAACATCCATAATGCACTAAGTGGGTAGGTGTAAATCAACATGTATCTTATCCGGCTATTTTGAGGTGAGTGAACGCTGACATAATCATCAAGTCGGCTTTATGCCCGTAACAACAAATACCATTCAGACAAAAAGAAAACAGCAACACCAACTGCTAAAATTACTGAATTCGATATTGGCAATGGTATTGGAAACCAAGACAAAAGGGAACCCATAGCAACAACCAACAAGGCCATGATCAATGCTTTCCGCTGCACTTCGCGCCCGTATGCATCCCTGCGCAAAGGGAACACAGGATGTTCCTTATCCAGTTGGAACCAACCGCTGTGCAAATACCAGACAAACATCCCCCAAAAAACAGCGCCAACGATCATCGCCTTCCAGGTGACTCCCATGACCAAGAAAGCAATAGGCATACTGAGAACAGCTCGAGAAAGATAGTAAAAGAGAAACGCTCGCTTAATCATCCTCTTTCTTTTCCTCCTTTAACCAGAATAACTCCTCGATGGAGACGCCGAGCGCCCTGCTGATCCGCAGAGACGTTTCAATTGTTGGCAAAAAGTGACCTCGCTCAATAGCCACAATGGAAACGCGAGAAATGCCGACTCGTTCAGCCAGTTGGGCCTGCGTCCAACCCAACCGCCTCCGGATTTCTCGAATACGATTGCCAACACGCTCATGACTCATGAAAAAAGTATACTCCTCAGTAACAAAAATGTCAAGTATACTTGACAAACAATCATCACTACACACCCTATGGCGTCTTAGGAGGATACACCCATGCATTAAACATCTCGGTCAAATCACACTGACATGCTTCTTCAGCGGCTGCCTTCAACCCTGCTGTGGTGGCAATTTCCCATTGATAGGTCTCGTAATAGGTTTTTTGGAATCGTTTGAAAGCTTCGTCGCCGATTTGCTTCCGCAACTCATCAAAAAAGATGCCTCCACGCCCGTAGATGATACCGCTGTACTCCGACTCGTCGTAAGCAGCTACCGGGAGATCAAGAGGAATTTCGGCGTCTCCAATGTAATCCCACCGCCGCTGTTGACTGTTTCGCGCCATTTCATACCCGGCTTCTCCGTAAATTTCTTTGAAATATAGCAAGGTATTGTATTGCGTCAGCG
>WFTO01000326.1 GCA_015485435.1 Anaerolineae bacterium
CACATGGGGCATTGCAACCATCGCTGATCTTAAGGTAAGCGGAGGGAAAGGTTTGGGGTGGGCGTGGCGTGGGGGCGTCGAGGAGATGGGGCGGCTCCCCCAAGAGGGCAATGCGCCCCAGCTGACGGCGCTCTTTGCCTCCCCGCAAACGCTCGGCCAATGTCACAATTTCTGGCCATCGTAATGTCCCCAACAGGGCGTCCACCTCGGGAACCGCATCTAAGATTTTTTCGCCATTCCGTTCAGCCATACACCCAGCAGCGATCAGCACCTGGCGTTTCTTTTTTCCTTTGCCCAGGTCGCGCAACACAGTCACGCTTTCTTGTTGCGCAGCTTGCAAGAAACCGCACGTATTGACGATAAGCACATCGGCCTCATCGGGATTGGTGACAGCACGATAACCGCGCTGCATGAGCAGCGTGGCCATCGCTTCGCTATCCACCTGATTTTTAGGGCACCCCAAGGTAAAAATGTAATACGCTGGCGTTCTCTTCATCATCTATCAAGGCAATTGAGACAGGCGCAACAACAGAAGAGCCATCTCGTTAGGAGTGTTTTAGGGCGTAGGCGTGACGGCTGGAGATGCTGTGGCGGCAGAGGTTGCTGTGGCGGTAGGAATGGGTGTGGGCGTGATCTCCACGACCTGACCATCGCGGATCGTCCAAACGAACACCGAAATCTCCCCAATATCTCCCAATGGCGGCAATGGCTTCCCATCCAGCGTCAGTTGCACACCTCCAGCGTTGCCTGTAAGGAACTCCAATTGTTCATATGCCACAAACTCTTGATCGAATCCCGGGTCCACCAGGGATTCTACCTGAGTTTCGCCATCGGTCACGATACGCAGCCAGGCCGTGTTGGTCACCACCACCCGCAACCGAATAGATTCCGTCGGAGTTGCAGTCAGTGTGGGAGAGGGCATCAGCGTGGGGGTGTCGGTGGGCGCTGGCAGCGGGGTGTTGGTGGGCAAAGAGTTGACGTTCTCGACCTCTTCGGTGGGGGTATCGGTAGGGCCAATGATGGGCACCGTAGGCGATGCCCCTGCAGGAGGTAGTGTGACCGGGGTTGTCAGTGCTGCGTCGGTTTGTGTTTGATCGCGGACGTAAGGAACGCCGTAAATAAAAAGAAGATACGCTAGAGCCGCAAGAGGAATGAGGACGATCAACATCCCCAATATTTGGCGTAGCAACCTAGGGCGCCGGGTGGTTGCACCATAGAGATCCAGATTGATGGGCTTATACTCAGAGGCTTGCGGCGTCTTTCCCGATGCCCCGCCCTCACTGGCGATTCCATCGTCCTGCGCATCGAATTGCCCAACCAATTCCTCTGGATCCAACCCAAGAAAGGTGGCGTAACGTCGCAGAAAACCTCTGGCCGCAACGGGATTCGGCAGATCATCCCAGTCGCCCGACTCCAAGGCATTGAGATACCGCTGCCGAATCTTTGTCTCAGCCTCTACTTCGGCCAAGGAGAGTTGTTTGGATTCGCGCGTCTGTCGCAGAAGTTGTCCTATTTCTATCATATATCAACAGCCTGTTTTAAAATGATGGGAACACAGGTCCGCGACGGCAGCAACCGTTGGGCCCTGCTCGAGATTCATGAGGTGTTTGCCGCCATATCACGCCGTGGCAAACACCTATCTATCCTTCTCTCACACATGCATACACACTGCGAGACCGGAGAGTCTTCGTCATGCACGGCTTTCTTCTTGTATGGCGATCGTCTGATTATGCGGCGCAAGTAAGAAATTGTCAAAGATCGAAACTAGGTGTAATGGTTGAACAAGGTTTGATGTTTGATACGTTCAGTGATTCTTTTGCAAACACGCGGTTATTATAGAGAATGCAGAGCCATGGATATTGAACGTCTGCAACGGCTAAACACATGTCTGTTCCGGATTTTTCTGGGCGTCCTCGTGGCGTTGGGCGTATTAATGGGCTGGTATTTTTATCAAGGAGGTTGGGAACAATTACAGCAATCGCGCTTTTTAGCTCGTTTTCTCCCCTCGCAGGTGATTCGCGGACCAGAGATCGCCTTAATCGCGGGGCATAAAGGCTTCGATTCAGGAGCCATCTGTGATGATGGCGTCATGGAAGCCTTGATCAACGAAGACATCACGGAACGCGTTGCCGATA
Organism: Anaerolineae bacterium; assembly: GCA_015485435.1. Classification (GTDB taxonomy): domain Bacteria; phylum Chloroflexota; class Anaerolineae; order J102; family J102; genus M2005. The sequence continues at coordinate 2,136 of WFTO01000326.1, forward strand.
TTTTGCGGAAGCAAGGGGTCTCTGTAGAGATACTGAATGAGTATGATCCTCGTCTCGAAGGCCTGAAAGTACAGGCCCTCGTCTCTATTCATGCGGATTCATGCATCGATCAGAGTGGCTTCAAGGTGGCGAGCGCCGAACAAACCATCATTCCAGAGCAGGATGCGCTCCTGGTGTCGTGTCTGACTGAGGCGTATAGCCAACACACCGGACTGAAATTTCGCGCCAATGCCATCACCCCAAATATGACCCAATATCATGCCTTCCAACGAGTCTCTCCCATGACTCCAGGGGCCATCATAGAAACTGGCTATTTGGGAGGCGATCGGGCGTTGCTGGTGGAAGCGCCAGAACGGGCAGCCGAAGGCATTGCTGCGGGCATTTTATGTTTTCTGGATGCGCAACGAAATGGCTCCACCTCTCCCACGCCACAATCATGAAACGCAGGCCTGAAGCACCCGACATGAGCCGGAGACAGAAAGGGCATCTTTTGCCCTTTTCGAAACGGATACAGCGTTCTTCCCCTCATCCCAGCTTGCCCATTTCGTTTGTTTTCGATATACTTATTGATTGGGCGGACACCGCCCTTTTTTCACGTCTTCCAAACCATCCCACACGCCTTGCATGGCCCCGAAGCATGTGCCCGAAAGGGTGCTTCGGTGGTTCAGGGCGGAGGCCAACAACAAATCAGGAGTTTTTCTTATGGCACTGGTTACACTCAAAGAACTGCTGGAAGCGGGCGTCCATTTTGGGCATCGCACCAAACGCTGGAACCCCAAAATGCGTAAATACATTTTTACAGAACGCAATGGGGTGCACATCATTGACCTGCAACAGACCGTTTCTCAGCTCGAAAAAGCCTACAACTACATGCGCGATCTCGCCAAAGATGGCGGCGTGGTTCTCTTCGTGGGCACCAAACGCCAGGCTGCGCCCATCATCGTGCAGGAAGCCAACCGCTGTGAAATGCCTTTCGTGGATAAGCGATGGCTGGGCGGCACGCTGACAAACTTCAAAACCATTCGGTCGCGCGTCGACTACCTCATCGAACTGGAACAACGCCGAGACCGAGGCGAATTCAACCGTCTTCCCAAAAAAGAAGCGTTGAAACTCAACGAAGAGATCGAGCGCCTGGAACGGCGCGTGGGCGGCTTGCGCCGGCTACAAAGTTTGCCCGATGCCGTCTTTATCGTCGACACCCGCCGCGAAGAGCTTGCCGTGAAAGAGGCCCAAAAGCTGGACATTCCCATCGTGGCGCTGGTGGACACCAACTGCGATCCCGATCCCATCGACTTGCCCATCCCCTCCAACGATGACGCCATTCGCGCCATCAAATTGATGGTGGGCAAAATGGCGGACGCCATTATCGAAGGAAAACAGCTGCGCGAGACGTTGGAAGCGGAGGAGGAAGAGGAACGAGCAGCCACTGGCGAAACCGCTTCGACCTCGTGGACGCCTCCGGAAGAGCGCCCAGAAGATGAGCTTCTTGGGCCCTCCACGCTGGCAAAACTGGAAGCAGGCATCGGCGCAGATGAGGAAGAAGGGGCAGCCGCCAAGGAAGAAAGCGCCGATAAAAGCAATAAAGAAGAGAGCTCAGAAACATCACAGGCTTAACGACCGCACCATCTGACCTCCGAAGCCGTTCGTAAAGCATTGCATCGAGCTTGTTTTGCGGGCGCGGAGGTCTTTTTACGCCGAACGTTTACAGGCGCCACGCGCCTGATCCCGTTTCGTTTTCTTACAGTTATCAGGAGATAGATACCATGGAAATTACCGCCCAAATGGTCAAAGAACTGCGCCAAGCCACGCATGCTGGCGTTTTGGATTGTCGTAAAGCATTAGAAGCCGCCAACGGCGATTTCGAGAAAGCCGTTGTCTTGCTCCGTGAAAAAGGGTTGGCTGCTGCGGCCAAAAAAGCCAGCCGAGAGGCAAAAGAAGGCCTCATTGGCACGTATGTGCACCCTGGCTCAAAAATGGCTGCCATTGTAGAAGTGAATTGCGAAACCGACTTTGTAGCCCGCACGCCAGAATTCCAACAGCTGGCCAAAGACATCGCCATGCAGGTCGTCGCGGCCCGTCCACGCTGGCTAACGCCCGATGATATCCCGGCCGAAGTCATCGAACAAGAGAAAGAAATTTACCGCAAACAATTGCTTGATGAAGGCAAGCCGGAACACATTCTGGACCGAATCATCGAAGGCAAGCTGAAAAAATTCTACGAAGAAACCTGTCTGATGGAACAAGATTTCATCAAAAACCCCGAAATAAAGATCAAAGACCTCATCACCGAACACATCGCCCGATTAGGCGAAAACATCAAAATTCGCCGATTCGCACGTCTTGAGGTGGGCGCAGAGGACTAAGCGTGCAAAAGCCTGGGAATCGCCGATTTCCAGGCTTTTTTCTCGTCTTGCAACCGGTCCATGACCTGCATGACGTGGTGTGCCATATCCTTTTGGCGGACGCCAACGACAACCATGCTTCGGCGCTCGCGTCCCCAACGATTCGGATAAGGAGTCAACCTATGAACGACCTCAAATACCATCGTATCCTCCTCAAGTTAGGTGGGGAAGCCCTGGCTGGCCCCAGCGGCTTCGGCATCGATCCAACACAAGCGGAGATATTAGCGGAAAAAGTGAAAGCCGTTCATGACATGGGCGTGCAAGTGGCCATTGTCATTGGTGCTGGCAACCTGTGGCGCGGCGCTCAAGGCCTGGCTCATGGCATGGAACGCACCACAGCCGACCATATGGGAATGTTGGCCACGGTGATGAACGCTTTAGCCCTGCAGGATGCCCTTGAACGCGCCGGCGTGGTGACGCGCGTGCAAACTGCCATTGAGATGAAAGCCATTGCAGAGCCTTACATCCGCGGTAGAGCTGTTCGCCACCTCGAAAAAGGACGCGTGGTCATTTTAGGCGCGGGCACAGGCAACCCATACTTCACCACCGACACGGCCGGAGCGCTACGCGCCATGGAGATCGATGCCGAAGTCCTGATCAAAGCGACAAAGGTGGATGGCGTCTATGACGGAGACCCAAAACTCGACCCGACCGCCAAAAAATATGACGAGCTCACCTACATCGATGCGCTGAATAAACGCCTCCGGGTAATGGACAGCACCGCGATCACCTTGTGCATGGATAATGACCTGCCAATCATCGTATTGAACCTGTGGCAACAAGGAGCGCTGCTACGGGCAGTGCAAGGAGAACGAATCGGCACCATTATCTACAAATGATGGTTTTCCAATTCCCCCTTCCTTTTGTAAAATGAACGGGCAGCCTGTTCCCCTGGCTCGCTAAAGCCATCCAACATGTCACTCGCCGAGGAGTCGCATCATGTCCAATGAAGTCATAGATGAAGTGAAAGCAGAAGCGAAAGAGCGCATGGAAGGGGCCGTCAAGGTTCTCAAGCACGATCTCGCGGCCATTCGCACCGGGCGCGCATCGCCCGCGCTGCTAGATCATGTCAAGGTTGATTATTACGGCACACCCACGCCTATCAACCAGATCGCGGTCGTCACCGTGCCCGAACCCCGCCTACTTGCCATCAGACCCTTCAGCCCTGGGGACTTGCGGATGATCGAAAAAGCCATTCTCAATTCCGATCTGGGCTTGAATCCCTCGAATGATGGCAAGATAATCCGTTTAGCCATTCCTCAGCTGACCGAAGAAAGGCGGCGTGAGCTGGCGAAACAGGTGCGAAAACGCGTGGAAGAGGCGCGCGTAGCCGTTCGTAATGTGCGTCGCGATGCAATTTCTGATCTAAGGGACTTCGAAAAAGAAAGCATGATCACCGAAGATGATCTGCGTTGGGGCATGGATGAGATCCAAAAGCTCACAGATAAATTCATCGAAGAGATCGATAAGATTGGCGAACAGAAGATCGAAGAGATTATGGAGGTGTAAAACCGCGTCATGCCAGGAATCTTCAGTCGGACCCCGAAATCGTCCGAAGCAGACGCCATCTTCGACCCCAAAGGCGTCATCCCTGTGCATGTTGGCATCATCATGGACGGGAATGGTCGCTGGGCCCGTGCGCGCGGGCTGCCTCGGGCCGCGGGCCATCGCGCCGGCACCAAAAACATCCGTCGCGTTCTTGCTGAATCGGTGGAGATTGGCATCAAAGTGTTGACGGTTTACGCCTTCAGTACCGAAAACTGGGCCCGCCCCAAAGATGAAGTCAATCATCTGATGCGGCTGATTAGCCAAAGCATCCAGGATGAGCTGGATGATCTCGACGCCAACGATGTACGCATCTTGCATAGCGGACGGATGGAAGGGGTGTCTCCTTCCCTGCAAGATGAAATTCGCTATGCCATCGAGCGCACCAAAGATAACAGCACCATTACCCTCAATGTGGCGTTTAATTATGGGGGACGGGCGGAAATCGTGGATGCCATCAAGAAGATCATGCAGGAGGGGTTATCACCGGAAGAAATCACCGAGGAGACGGTAAGCCAACATCTTTACAATCCCGATCTTCCTGATCCGGATCTAATCATTCGCACGGGCGGAGAATTTCGTCTGTCGAACTTCCTTATCTGGCAGGCCGCCTACGCCGAATTTTATTCGACCCCTACCTACTGGCCCGATTTCGACGAACAAGAGTTGCGCAAAGCGGTCGCAGTTTTCCAGCATCGAGACCGGCGCTTTGGAAAAATCAAAGATACGGAGCGATAATCGTGCTCAAAGAACGGGTGATGTCAGCCGTGGTTCTCATTCCACTGGTGGCGCTTCTGGCCTGGCTTGGCGGCTGGTGGTTTACCGGATTCATCGCCTTCTATGCGGGTGTGACAACCTGGGAATTGATGCGACTGATTGCGAGAACCGGTTTTTCTCAGCCCATTTTCTGGCTGGCGATTCCTCTGGCTATGCTGCTGGTTGCGGAAGGCGGCCTCCCTCCTAATCAGTTGCGCTTCCAGGCCATCCTGGTCTTGAGCGTCCTCACTGGATTGGTGATCGCGCTTTTCCTCAACCGCCCTTCGGCGCCAACCGACCTGCTTCTATCGGTGAGCGGAGCTGTTTATCTGGGCATGACGTTGCGTTTTCTGGCTTTACTCCGACACCGTGAAGAGGGATTATTATGGTTGATCTTCATGGCTTTGTCGGTATGGGTTATGGACTCGGGCGCATATTTTACCGGACGCGCCATCGGCAAACACAAATTCTGGCCGCGCATCAGTCCCAAGAAAACCTGGGAAGGCTTCCTGGGAGGGCTTATTTTCGGAACCATTGCCGCCATGGCGCTTGTCCCATCCCTCATTCCTCATGGCAGTTGGTGGCAGGGGGCGATTTTGGGGATCATCATCGGCATAGTGGGGCCGTTAGGTGACTTAAGTGAGTCGATCTTCAAACGTCAGGCCGGAGCAAAAGACTCCTCCAATTTGATTCCCGGTCATGGCGGATTTTTTGACCGCATTGACTCATTTCTGTTCGTTGCCCCGGTGATCTATCTTGTCCTGCAAATTGCCGGATGGTAACGTCATCTGACGGTCACATAGGGACGAATTTTCGCCAGCTTAGCCTCGCCGATCCCTTTGACCCGCAGCAGATCGTCAACAGCGCTATACGGCCGCCCATCTATGATCCGTTGCGCCATTGCCGGGCCGATGCCGGGCAGACTTTCCAGCTCCTCCTGCGTTGCGGTGTTCAAATCGATGAGCGAGGAGGCGGGCTGACCAGGTTTTTGTTCGGAGCTTTGCGGGGATGATGATTGTGAAATCGGCATAGGCGCAGGCATTTCATGTTCATAGGGGACGTAAATCTGTTCTCCATCGACAAGTGGATGGGCTAAATTAATCGCGACCAAATCAGCTTGATCCAGCGCGCCCCCCGCCTTCTCGATTGCATCCACCACCAGGCTTTCAGGAGGGAGACGATATACGCCGGGCGCATGCACGGCACCACTGACATAAACGCGCAAGGGCGTTGGCGTTGGTGTTGCCGTAGGCGATGACGCCTCGATGGTTGGTGATTCGGTGCAGAAAGGCGTAGCCGCCATTTCTTCAGGGGGAATGATTTCTATAGGCTGGGGAGCTGGTTGACGCGCGGTGTACAGCGCGTAGGCCACAAACAATATCACCCAAAATACCGAGACGCCAACCATCGTTGGAAAATGGATGTGAAAACGGGACACGAAACCACCTCCCAGAGACAAAGGACCTCGATGTTTTCAGGGAGCGCTGATGCATGCAAGCAATTGGAAAGGGACAAACCATCGTCTATGTGTCACCGGCTTGCGAATCCTTGAGCCGGCATGGGACATCGACATCGGACGCCAGCAGTAGATCTTCCATGATTTGAAGCGTTGCTGCAAAATCTTCTTCATTTTCAATCTCGGTGGCGACTTCTTTGATGAGGCGCTGTTCCGAGTGAAGCGCAAAGGCATGCCCCTCCATGTGGAGGATGCAACCAGAAGGCGCGCCTGTAAGTTGCGTAAGCCGAACATAAATTCGGCCGCTTTTGTCCATCTTAAGCAGCCAGACCCCTCGGGCATCTTCATGTTGTCCAACCAACGCGTTATGAATGGTTACATCCCATCCCATGGCCGTCAACAGCGCCTGCAAAGCGTCTAAAGAAATAGGGACCTTTCGTTGCACCATCATGAAATCGAACATGCAAATAAACAAGGGAAAACGTATCTTCCAATTATAATGAAGGCCATGTGGATTGACAATCAAGGGAAATCGATGCGCTCGCCAACGCTTGCCCCGAATGATATCTGTCTGTATAATCCCACCTATCCCACGACACGGAGATCGTCGCCCTTATGACCAAGCGCAAAAAACCTCCCATCATCGGCATTCCCATGGGGCAAGGAGAGAATGCACGCGGGGCCAAACTTTATGTTGTGCATCAACTCTATTTCGACGCCATTTATCGCGCCGGGGGGATTCCCTGTCCTGTGCCCCTTCATTTGGAGGAGCCACTCTACCGAGAAATCTTTTTACGGCTCAGTGGGTTGTTGTTGGCGGGGGGGGAAGACATTGATCCTCGTCACTATAATGCCGAGCCAAAGGATGTGATCGAAAAAACCGATCCAGATCGCGATAGCGTGGAAATCATGTTGGCGCGCTGGGCTGTAGACGAAAAAATGCCTATTTTGGGCATTTGTCGAGGGCATCAACTTTTGAATGTGGCATTGGGCGGCGTGCTCTATCAAGACATCCAGACAGACATGGGAATCGAGGAGGTCCATGATCTGCGCGGCAAGGGCCCCAACTTTCGTCAACAACGCCCTCATCCTGTGCAATTGGACCCCGACAGCAAAATTGCTCGAGAATTGGGGGCTATTCTTTGGGTGAATTCACTCCACCATCAAGCCGTGGCCACGCCCGGTCAGGGCTTGCGCGTGATTGGCGTCTCGCCCCAGGGCGTGATCGAAGCCACCGAACTGGAAGGCCATCCGTTCGCTGTGACAGTGCAGTGGCATCCGGAAATGCTTCGCGATGATGACCAGATGTTGAAGTTATTCAAACTTCTGGTGGAAGAAGCTATTCGTTTTCGGGAAACCAAGCCGGATTGCGCATGCTAACGGAAGACGCGTCGAATTCTCGGGCAATTGGCATTTTCGATTCCGGCGTTGGAGGACTTTCGGTTTGGCGGGAGATCGTGACGCGATTGCCCGAAGAGTCCACGCTCTATCTTGCCGATCAGGCGCATGTCCCTTATGGTGACCGTCCTCCAGAAGAGATCGTCCGCCTGACGGTTGCTGCGGTTTCCTGGTTGCTGCAACAACGCGTCAAACTCATTGTCATCGCCTGCAATACGGCCTCTGCAGCAGCGTTAGAAAGCTTGCGATCTCGATGGCCCGCAATCCCTATCATCGGCATGGAGCCGGCCATTAAACCCGCCAGTCAGCGCACCCGCACGGGCCATGTCGGGGTTTTGGCCACTCCCGGCACATTACGGGCGGAGCGATTCCAACATCTCGTTGAACGCTACGCCAATGGCGTTCATGTGCACACCGTGATGGGAACAGGTCTGGTCCATTTCGTTGAACAGCGTCAATTGGAAGGCCCGGAGGTCGAATCGTGTTTGCAGCGCATTCTGGCGCCCTTGAATACAGCAAACATCGATCATCTTGTCCTCGGTTGCACGCATTTTCCATTCCTTTCCGACACGATTCGCCGCGTGCTTGGAGATGGAGTAAAATTAGTTGATCCAGCGCCAGCAATCGCCCGCCGTACAAAATTTATGCTTGAACAACATCAGCTTCAGAAAAAGCAAGCCGGGCCAAGCGCATGGCGGTTTGTTACCACGGGCGATCTCTCCCGTTTTCAGAAGACGGTGCAACAGCTAGTTGCGGATCATTTAGAAAATAATGATCGCCCGGTTCACTTTCAACGAGTACATATATAAGGTTCCCAGTTTCCGTTTCCCCAGCTTCACCATCCGCGACGTCTTTCATCTCCCATGCAGGAAGAAATGATTTCCAACCCCGAAGACTTACAGTCAAATCTGTCGAAGCTGATTGAAAACGCGGACGCTTTCAGCTCTGAGCTTCTTGAAGAGCTGCGCTTTTTGCGTCAAGCACTTCAACGACTCGCAAATATCGAACATGATTTACGAAAACAAACCACCTTCCTGCAACAATTGATCGATCTCATCCCTATGGGCATTGCCGTACATATCAATGGCATTATTGCCATGGTGAATCCGACAGGGGTGAGCTTGCTGCAAGCACAGAGTGAAGATGAACTAATTGGGCAAAAAGCTATCGAGTTGGTGCATCCCGACTTTCGCCAGAAGGCGCTAGAACGCATTCAGCGGTTGTTACAAGACGTTCCCGCAAGCGATTTTCCCATCGTTCCTTTTGTGGAAGAAAAATTTCTAACCATCAATGGCGATGCATTTGACGCCGAAGTTGCAGGGATTGTGATGTCTCCGACCGAGGAGGGCACGCCCATCCTGGTATTATTCAGAGACATCACTCAACAGAAGCAGCAACGTCAGGCTTTGGAAGCCAGTGAGGCGCGTTTCCGGCAACTGGTGAGCCTGATGCCAGATGGCGTCATCATTCATAAAAACCGACGGATCATTTTTGCGAACGACGCCGCAGTGCAAATGCTTCAGGTCGAGTGCGCTGAAGACCTGATTGGACGTGAAATCAGTGAATTCCTGCTGCCCAATGAACGCTGTCTGGTGGAAAAACGCATCCGGGAACTGCTTGACAGTTGGGAGGCGCTACCCATCTCCAAAAATCATATCATTCGTCCCGATGGCAGTATTTTTCTCGCAGAGATACGCGCCTTTCCCTTCAAAGATCAGGAGGAACGGGCCATTCTAGTGGTGATTCAAGATATCACCGAACGAGAACGGATGTTGGCGGAATTGGAAAAAAGTGAAGCCAAATTTCGACTATTGGCCGAATTACTCCCCGCCTCCGTATTTATCATAGCAGAAAATGGTGAACTTCTCTATATGAATCAGTCTTCAAAAACGGTATTAGGCTATTCTGTAGAAGAGACCATGTCGCTGGATTTTGCAAACATTATTGATCGGGAAACACTTTCTGTTGGGGAAAAATATTTCCTGGCCCTGGAGATTGGTGAGACAACGCGTTATGAATTAAAAGTGCTCAGCAAGTGGGGCGATTGGCGATGGCTCGACGTCTGGATTACCAAGACTGTCTTGGATGACCGGCTGGTGGGCTTAGGCGTGGCCCTGGATGTCACCTGGAGAAAAGAAATGGAGCAGGCTTTAAAAGAGCATGCACAGCATCTAGTCACCGCCCTCGAAGAGGAGCGTCGCCGCATTGCCAGCGAGCTCCATGATGAGGTGGGCCAACAGCTGATCGGCATGAAATTTGCCCTTGAAAACGCACAACGGCATGCGAAAACGCCCCAAACCCAGAGGGCCATTCAAGACGCCAGGCAACAGTTAGGCGCCCTCACCGAACAGGTGAGAGAATTATCCCTCTCTTTCCGTCCGCCCATGCTCGATGATCTGGGACTATTGCCCACATTATTATGGTATTTCAAGCGTTACACAGAGCGGACCGGTATTCAGGTCCACTTTAACCAATATGGGCTGAATGGCCTGGACATTCCTCAAGCCCATACATTGACCGCTTATCGCGTCATCCAAGAGGCGCTGACCAATATTGCCAAACATGCCAATACCGATGAGGTCTCAGTGGAATTTAAAGTGACACGAACGCGAATGAAGATCACCATTCGCGACAATGGCGTTGGCTTTGATCCGAATGAGGTCTTTCAACACTATCGTTCCAGTGGTCTACAAGGAATGAAAGAACGGGTTACCATTTTATCTGGAAAATTTGACATCCAAAGCGCACCACAACAAGGCGCCACTATCTCCGTTTCCATCCCGCTTCCATCGAAATAAGCGCCATTGGCCCGATGCAACCCATCCGTCATGTGATAGAAACATTCACACCGGTTGGTTTGGAAGCAATGCAGCGACATCAATACAGCCCTCGAATGGGGAGGCTTTTTCATCTTTGGCAGGGAAAAGGATCATGCACAGAACCCAACACATTACCGTCTATCTGGCTGACGATCATCAGATCGTATTGCGAGGGATTGCCAGCCTCGTCGACCTAGAACCTGATTTACATGTTGTCGGTTGCACTACCGAAAGCGCACAAATTATCCCCGACCTCTTGCGCCTCAGGCCCCAGGTGCTGGTGCTGGATCTGGGGATGCCAGATATTCCCGGGGCAGAAATCATTCGCAGAATAAAAGCCAGACGAACGATCAACACGGAGATCGTGGTATTTACCATGCATAAAGATTTAGGGTATGTCGTACAGGCGTTGGAAGATGGCGCCTTGGGCTACGTGATGAAGGATGTTGATTCCATCCATCTGGTTGAAGCCATACGCCAAGTCGTCCAGGGGAAACAGTATTTGAGCCCACCATTCACCCAGGAGACATTGTGGGAATACAAAGAGCAGCTACGGCTCAGCAAAGGCGAACCCGATAGCTACGAAAGCTTAACCGCTCGAGAAAAGGAAATCTTGATTTTCGTTGCGCAGGGTCTGACCAATCGACAGATCGCAGACAAGCTAGGCGTTTCGGTACGCACTGTAGAAACGCATCGATATAACATGCGGAAGAAAACCGGATTCAAAAACAAGGCGGAGATCATTCAATACGCGCTGCGAAAGGGCTTGATTATTCCTGCTGACTCTGATGAAAATCTTTTGCACAAGGTGAAATGATCCACATCATTTACACTGGCGGCACCATTGGCATGGTTCGGCGTAGTGATGGCGCCCTCGAGCCCGCGGCTATCGAAGACCTTTTCAGGCACGTGCCGGAGCTCGACCTCATCGCTGAATGGGACTATTTTACACTGTCGCCCCCTAGAGATTCCGTGGACCTGGGCCCGCAGGACTGGCTGCTCCTCGCCCAACATATCGGCGATCACTATGAACAATACGATGGATTTGTGGTGCTTCACGGAACCGATACGATGGTGTATACAGCCGCTGCATTATCTTTTCTATTAGACGGCTTGCGTAAACCGGTCATTCTGACGGGTGCGCAATTGCCTATAGGAGCAGTTCGCAATGACGCCCGCAACAACCTTATCACGGCGATGGAGCTGGCTGCCAGTGGTCACCCCCAGGTCGCCGAAGTAGGCATCTACTTCAACGACCGCCTATTACGGGGCAATCGCGCGGTCAAAACATCGATTTTCGCCTTCGATGCATTTGCATCCCCCAACTTCCCGCCATTGGCTCAGGTAGGCGTCTCCATCCACTATCCAACCATCCCTCCTCGCCCGCCCGCGCCTCCTCGCCTCCAAGTCTACCGAACACTCGAACCCCATGTCGCTTTAATCAAACTTTTTCCAGGCATGACGCCTTCGCTCCTTGCTTCTCTTATTGATGCCCCTTTTCAGGGGCTGGTGCTAGAAACTTTCGGGAGCGGCAACATTCCCAATACGCCCGGGTTGCTAAAAACCATTGAATCAGCCATTCATGAGCGCGGATTGCTGACCGTCGCCATCACCCAACAGTTACAAGGCTCTGTGCGACTGGACACGTATGTGTCGGGATGTCGACTGCTGAAAGCGGGGGTGGTCTCAGGCGCCGATATGACTCCCTATGCCGCCTTAGTCAAACTCATGTTTCTCTTGGCGCGAAGGGATCTATCCCTGGAAGAGCAACGGACTCTCTTGGCCAGCAACTTACGCGGGGAACTCACCGCCCCAACCGAGGCTACTCCCGAATCTCACCCGACATCTTTTCCAGAGCCGCTTCATCCAGGATCCTGATCCGCCGATAACCGAGTTTCACCCATCCCGCTTCTCGAAAATCCCGAAGTATGGCGCTGATGGTTTCGCGATAGGTTCCCAAAATATCGGCCAACGCTTGATGGCTGAGCCGAATCTGATCCGATCCTGCATAGCGACTTTGACGAATCAACTCCGTGGCAAGGCGCTCAGGCAGCCACCGGTAGGCCACCTCTTCCAGGCGATTCTCCACCTGCACCATCCGCAATCCGAAGGTTCGCAACAACGCCAGCCGTAAGATGGGATGCTTGATCAACAGCGATCGCGCTTTCTCCGCGGGAATCTTCCACAAAATGCTGGGCTTTATGGCCTGAGCGCAATAGTTGGGCCCCACCACAGAGAATTCGAGAATACATTCCTCGCCAAAAACGGCGCCGGGGCCAATTACAGCTGTGGTAAGCCGTCGGTTTTCTTTACTGGTAACCAACATTTGCACAAGGCCATCCACAATAATGTATAAATACTCACTAATTTCATCTGAAGGCGCGATACAGTCCCAAGGCAAAGCCTTAACCACCGAAATAGCGCTCGCCAATTCCTTATCCTCCTCCACCAATTGCGCGAGCATCTCCAACAAATCCTCATCAGAAATATAAACGTGATTCTCCGTAGTGTTCGGTAAACTCATTCTTGAACTGCTCCCTAGAAAGAATGCTGCATCGAAAAAACGGACTTGCACGAAAGTTGCCTGGCCGTTTTATTCAAATAGCGCCGGAGCCTTCATGCTGCTTGATCATGTCACACTGAAAGTAACTGACGCCATTGGCAGTGGATAGTATCCATGAAGCGTCCTTGTCGCCTCAATGCCCATCGGATCACGGACACATCCAGAACCGTGGGAATCATTTTGTATCATTGTATCGAATTGTAAGTAGAATTGCAATTTTTTTGTTCTGTCATATGACAGGTGATAACCAAGAACCCCCATTTTCTCTAAATCAATATGAACAACCTCAAACATGGTAGATTTTTTTCAAGATGTGTACTGATTTGCTTTGGCGTCATTTTTAATTTAAGTAATTTTTTCAGCAATCTTCTTTCCATAACGACACATTCAAATCATACTTCTCCTGATGGATTGTGTGTGCATTGCCACAAAAACTCCTTTTCAGAAAGAATGAGATTCGCCCCTATAACATCTTTAGAATCATAGTCGAGAAAATGCATATTCATTGGCTTGCAGATTGGCGATCCGAGCAAAATCCATGATAATTTAACCAAGCCTGCAGTCAATTTGGGACATAAAGTTGACAGCCTTGGGGCATTGTGATAGAAAAACTGCAAACCGGTAACCGAAATAGGGTTACAGCTCCGGTTCACAGCTTGTTTCGCGTCGTCGCGTCTTTGTGGCTTGCGATCAGGCTCGACCATGTAAAAAGCTTTGTATTTTATGCTGTCGCATGTCTTACAGCGCTAATCCCGCCGCCTATTTGAAGGATGCAGCGAGTTCATGCGAATTTAGCTTGAGAACCAACGCCAATTGGCGCCCGTTCGCGTAACATGTAACCGCAACAGACCTCTCGGCGTAAGCCTACTCGCCCGTTACTGCACAATGAGCCCTTGTGAAGCAGTAACTCAACCCTATGGCAACTTCCGCTCTCATCCTGTGCCAGACATGAAAGCATCCTCCAACCATTCATCCCGTCCTCAAGCTGTTGGTTGCGACAATTTCGCCTCGGCGTTGTCTCCGGAGACCTAATCATGAAGACCTATCCTGCAGTTGTGCTGGCTGGCTATTCCACCGAGAAACCAGACCCTCTGGCTCTGGCCCTGGGAATGGAACAAAAAGCGTTGATTCCAATTGCCGGCAAGCCCATGGTGTATTGGGTCGTCAAGGCGCTTAGAGAAAGCCCTCGCATCAACCAAATTTATATCGTGGGCATGAGTCCAGATGACAACCTTGACATTGATACCGATGTGATCTACGTGCCCAATCAAAACGCCCACTTCGAAAACATCATGGCAGGCATCGATGCCGTACAACAACGCCAACCCGACGCCGACTATCTTCTTCTAGCCTCTAGCGACATCCCCACCCTCCGCAGTCCTACGGTGAACTGGTTTGTAGAGACCTGTGAACAGATGGACGCCGACTTCTTTTATTCGGTTGTTGAGCAAACCGTGATGGAAGCGGCATTCCCCGATTCGAGGCGCTCTTACGTTCCCATCAAAGAAGGCCGTTTCTGTGGAGGGGATTTATTCTTCATCCGTATTGCGATGGCCCATCAGAATCAAGAATTGGTGCGCGAACTTCTGGCCCGGCGTAAGAATACCTTCCAGCAAGTGCGTCTTTTGGGCTTTAAAACCATCATCAAATTCCTTTTCCGACGCCTATCCATCCAAGATGCCGAAGAGTTGAGCGAAAAATTGCTGCAGGCCAAAGCCAAAGTGATTGTCTCTCCCTATGCCGATTTAGGCATGGATGTTGACAAGCCACATCAGCTTGAGATGGTGTGCTCCCGTCTCGAGGCGCGACAAAGGTCGGAGGCGCAATGACAACAACCTGGATAGCACGGTTGGAGGCCCTGGATCAACGTTGGAGCCAGGCATTACGGGTTGATAAACGTCCGGTGGGAAGGGTCATCGCCTCTGTGGCGGCTCACTTTGGCGATGGGCCCATTTGGTTAGCTATGTGGATGCTCGGCATGGTTCTCTTTTCGCCTCCCGTTCGCTGGCAGATCGCTGGCTGGGTTGCAGCGTCAATCCTCGCAGCCATCGTCACCTATGCCATCAAGTTCACCTTGAAGCGGCCTCGTCCACAGGAGATCGATGGCTTTTACAGTAAGGGCTATGACAAACACGCCTTCCCTAGCGGACACGCCACACGCATGGGCACGCTCCCTCTATTTGGCGGCTGGATCTTTCCAGAATACGTCCTGCTATTCTGGTCTATTTCATTGATTTGTATCTGGGCCCGAGTGGCGCTGGGTGTACATTACTTGGGCGACGTCATCGTTGGATGGCTTATCGGCGCCATAATCAGTGTGGCCTTCATTGCTTTGCTCAGCTGGCAATTTCACTGGTAAACGCCTTCCTCTCCTGACTTGAAACAAACTATTCCCATTTCAGATTATCCTCCATGGACCAACCATTCCGCTTTACCTTATATTTGAAACGACTAACCGCTCATTGGCGATTGATCCTCATTCCTCCCATCGTCGCCCTGGCAATTGCTATTCTCTTTTCATGGTTAATGCCCGTTCGTTACACAGCTACGGCCGTGATGGTCGCTCCTAAACAACAATTGGTCTGGCGATGGGACAACAAAGTCTATGATGTGGTTGACATCCGCTTCGATTGGCGTTCTGAAGTAATGCCTTTGGTGAAAACGCCCAAAGTGGCGGAGTTGGCTTTGGCGGAGGTGGGAGACCAGCTAAGCCACCCTTACACAACACAAGAAGTGTTGGCAGCTACCTCCGTAAAAGCAGGGGCGGGATCTACATTTACCATTCGGGTGAAGACATCAAACCCGAACGATGCTGCACTCCTCGCCAATGCTCTGGCGCGGGCATTGCCCCAGGCCATTTCAGACATCTATGCTGGCAACATGGAAGCTTTTGAAGACGCAAAATCAGAAGTCAAGCACTCTTTCAATGAATGGGATGAAAAATGGCGCAATTTCCGCGCTCAATATGGCATTGGTTTAGGCTTCACTGGCGATCTGACAGGCGTTGGCGAGGATCAGCTTTTTGGGAATCAAAGCGTCATTAAGCAAACCCTCACTATCAAAAGCTCTGAAGCTGCAGAATTAAGCACCTTTTTAGACAAAATAAATATTGTGCTGGAAGGCCTGGAAAAGGGCGCCGACGAATCCCATATCGCCCTTTTGGATTCACCGCAATTAACCCGTTACGGCCTGGACTTCGCAACACTGCAACAAGCTTCCCCGGAAACCTTGCAAATCACCCTCCAAGCCCTACAGACGCGCGTTCAGGCTGACTTGGAGGCACTTAACGCGGATGTGCTGCAACTGCAAGAGGAAGTTGCTTCCATTCTTCAAGAACGTGAATCCATCCAACGTACACGCGGCGTCTGGTATGAATCGATGATCGCACTAGAAAATAAAACCATCGAACTGCAAGTCAAGCGCATTGTCGAGGGACAACGCGTGCATCAAGTGGGCGTAGCACAGCCCCCTGGCCGTCCATCTCAGCCAAACTGGCCCCTAAATCTTGCCTTGGCATTGGTCGCAGGCTTCCTCGGCGGCCTTTTCCTGGCGGTGATTGCGGTGTATCTTGGAGGCGAGAGCGAAGAAAACTAGTCCCACTCTCATTTTTCTGTGCATCCTTGGCCTGACCCTCATCCAAGGCGTGGTATGGATCAAGGCGATACAGGTATGGGGCGCGCCTGATGAGCCTGGCCATTTTCTCTATGTGAAATTGTATGCGGAATTGGAGCGCCCTCCTCGCCCAGAGGACATCAAGGCCCCAGACTGGGAAGCACTCCTCCAAAGCATGCGAGACCTCAACTGGCAGGGATATGTGCATCCGAATGGAAAGCCCATTCCCCTGGAGCAAGACCCAACCTTGATGGCCAGCGGATTGCAGATCGGACAAAAACCGCCTGGGTATTATGCGCTGGCCGCGCAATGGCTGCGTTGGCGCCCCCATTGGCGTCAGATGCCTCTCGCCGAACAGGTCATCTGGCTGCGCTGGCTTTCGTTGTGGCTACGGTTGAGTTCTCTGATCATCGTGATGACGCTGGCCATGCGGTTGTGGCCAGAGAACCC
>WFTO01000327.1 GCA_015485435.1 Anaerolineae bacterium
GCTCACTATCGCCGGAGGCCAAAAATTGTTCAATGACCTCGGCAATCCCCTGTCCAACCCCGGGAAGGTCGGTAAGCTTTCCTTCGGCTGCGATGTCGTTGATATCTTCGGGCAGGTTTTCGATCAGGTCTGCTGCATTGCGAAACGCCAGAAAATGAAATCGCCCTTCGCCTTTGATCTCTTTGAGCGTAGCTATGGTCCGAAGATGTTCAGCGACATCATGGTTGGTAAAGGTGAATTGCTTTGACGATTCCATAAAAAGCCCCAGAAAGTAACCGGTCGTTTCATGCGAGCAGCGAAAGATATTGATGGCAACCGTGACGCTGCATTTATGTGTTGTCGAAATTGCAACCATGCATTATGGCGCGAGTTGCGCCAAAGCTGCGCGCAAACGTTCTTCGACGCCGACGATATCTTTAGGAATGGCTTGCACCGCTCGTTGCGCCTCGACGATGCTATATCCCAGGCTGGTCAGGGCTTCGATAACTTCGGCGTCTTCATCGGTGATGGGGGCGACGCCAACACCATCATAATCGGCCACCCCGATTTTATCCTTCAATTGAAAAAGAATCTTGCGAGCGCTTTTGGCGCCAATGCCAGGAACGCGAGTGAGCAAGGCCGGTTCATCGTTGGCAACCGCCAAACGGATCGTGTCGGGAGGGAGGGTGGAAAGGATGTTTAGGGCCAGTTTGGGCCCGATGCCACTGACTCCTAACAATATCTGAAACAATTCCAGATCATCCTCTGTTGCAAACCCGAACAGCGTGAATTCCTGCTCGCGTATGTGAAGGTGGGTAAAAAGCGCCACGGGTTGGCCGATCTGCCATCCGGTGATCAGATCCGCGGGCGCGTAAACCGTCAGCCCAATGGGGCCGATATCCACAATGATGTGGTCCTCGTTCAACGCTTCAATGCGACCTCGCAGTCGGCTAATCACAGCTTCTCTTCCATCCGAATCAATAAGCCCAGGCGGAATTCAAATGGCAAATGGCAATCGCCAGGGCGTCGGCCGCGTCATCGGGACGAGGAATCTCATCCAGGCCCAACAACATGCGCACCATGTCTTGCACCTGTCGCTTGTCGGCGGCGCCATAGCCAGTCACAGCCTGTTTGACCTGGGTGGGTTTGTAATGAAAGAGGGGAATGCCTCGTTGAGCCACTGCCAGAAGCACCACGCCACGCGCATGACCCACACTGAGCGCCGTGCGCGCATTTTTCGAGAAGAAAACCTCTTCAACAGCCACAGCATTCGGCTGATGGCGTTCTAGCAAGGCGTTTAACTCAGCATAAATGGTTACCAGACGCAGAGGAAGGGGTTGATTGGCGGGCGTGCGAATCACCCCATACGCCAACGCTCGAGGGGAATGCGCGGCCTCTTGCACCACGCCGTAACCGGTGATGGCCGTTCCAGGATCAATGCCAAGGATGATGGGAGAGTGATGGCTCACGCAGCAGCAAGTTCGGCGAAGAGTTCGTCGCTCATCGCCAGATTCGAGTGAACTTTTTGCACGTCATCCAGGTCTTCCAGCCGTTCGAGAAGCGCGGTCACCTTCATGGCCTGATCCAACGGCAAGGTCATCTCCGTCTTAGGGACCATGGTCAACTCGGCGTCTTCGACTTCATAGCCCGCGTCCGCCAATGCATCTCGGACGGCTGCCAGGTCCACATCGGCAGTGGTGATCACCGCCATGCCATCATCGAATTCGACATCCTCAGCGCCCGCATCAGCCGCCACCATAAACAATTCATCCTCATCCGCGTCATTCATTTTCACGGTAATCTGCCCCTTTCGCTCGAATTGCCAGGCGACCGAACCGTTGCTGGCCAGATTGCCGCCCGCTTTCGAAAAGACGTGTCGAAGTTCAGCAACGGTGCGGTTCTTGTTGTCGGTCAATACTTCCACAATGACGGCGATGCCGTAAGGCGCATACCCCTCATAGGTGAGCTCTTCCAGGTCCGCCCCCTTTTCTAACCCGGCGCCGCGATTGATGGCGCGCTGGATGTTATCCTTGGGCATGTTGGCGGCCTTGGCTTTGTCGAGGGCGAACCGCAAACGAATATTGGTTTCGGGATCCGGCCCCCCCATCCGGGCGGCCGCCTGAATTTCACGAGCGATCTTCGTAAACAATTTGCCACGTTTGGCGTCAACGGCTGATTTACGGCGTTTGATATTCGCCCATTTGCTATGTCCGGCCATACAATTCTCCGTAGAAAAAGGTTGGGTTTGCAGACCTCCCGCCGCGGCGAAAGTGACATGCTCAGAAAGCTCTGTGCGCCGTCTTCAAAGCATGAAGGCGAAGTCCTCCAGAGCATGTCGGATGATTTCGTTACGCCGCCAAGAGGCGCTACCTTTTCATTATAGCACATTCATCTGGGAATCCATCCCCGTCAAGCGTTCATTTCTTGGCGAATTATCGAATTTGTGGTTTCATCAGCACCGAAAAACCATTCACGTAAAAATTTTATATGTCGCCTGGCAACCAGCGCGCCTGATGAACCACACCTACAC
>WFTO01000328.1 GCA_015485435.1 Anaerolineae bacterium
AGATGTGTATAAGAGACAGCGCTGTAGGTAGTGTGATTATGGATGCTACCACGATAGCTATAAAAAGCGTGAGGATAACGGGTTCCGGCCATGAGATCGTTGCCAATGATGGGGAGTTAAGCAGACGTAAAAACGTGATGGGAAAACGCGCCTGTTGAATCACCGCCCCTGAATGGATGGCAGGTTCTTGATCTTGCCGAACTCCATGGCTCGACGGCGAGCCCGTTTGTCGAGCCAGAAGGAGCGGAAGCGGGCGTCGAGTTTTCGAGCGAAGATCAAGAATCCCGTATGAGCAATCATTCGGTCCGCAGGCCTCAAGCGCTCAGGGACGGGTTTCCAGGAACGGATGAGCACTTCCTCCACGCGAATCTCCACGAAATTCCCCTCCTCTAGCGCCCGAACGACCTCGCTAACCTGATTCACCGTGGGTTGCAGCGCCGCGAACATTCCACTTTCGGCCAATGCTGCTTCGGCCAGAGGGATAAATTTTGCAGCGTCTCGGGCGTCAAGGAAGACAGCATCGACATCGGTCTCATCGAAGCCGTCGGCAATGTCGCGCAATTTAAGATCGACATAGGGGAGGAGGCCAAGACGTTCCAGATTGCGCCGGGCCACTTGCTGATGCTCGGATCGAAGTTCATAGCTGAACACGCGACCAGTGGGCATCACCGCCCGCGCAAAGGCCAGGGTCAGGCCACCACTTCCGGTCCCTGCCTCGATAATCCGTTTACCATCCATGAGATCAAGTTCAAACACCAGCCGAGCTGCATCTTTGGGATAAATGATCTGCGTGGCTCGCTTCATGTATTGGATTAAATCGGAAGTGGTCGGGCGCAGGATCAAGAATTTTTGGCCAAGATGCGTCTCGGAAACGCGGCCAAAGGGAAGACCGATGATCTCATCATAGGGCAAACGGCCACGATTTGTATACCAGGAACCACCAGGCTCGACGAAAACCAGGTAACGTTTTCCTTCTTCACTGATCAATAAAACAGGATCATACGCTTGTACCAGTGACACAGAAACCTCGCGCAAAAAAGATGAAGTAGCATGTTCTGGGTGATGATAGCACAGAACAGGCGGGATGCGTCAACCTACCTCCAATGCAAATCCCCACTGACCCGCAAGCCAGTGGGGATTCTTCAGAGATAGAACGTTTTTCGACGCTAAGGAGCAGGTGTGAATTGTAGCAAGGGCTTTCCCTGACTGTCAAACAAGGTCAATCGGTTCGATGCCAGCGAAAAGGAAGCGGTTTTCGGTAGCGATTGCAATACAGCGGACTCCAATGCCATGATTTTGTCGTCACACATCATTCGTGTTGTGGTTAAAGGACCAATTTCAAGCCTGGCGCCTTGTTTCGAATACTCGCCGCGAAAGGTATTGCATCCAGCCTTGCCGGCCAAACGGCCATCGGCATGAAAGGTCATTGTAACGCGCTTCAGTAAATCAGAATTGGATGACGCTGTCAGGTTCTGATCGGCGGGTATGGCGGCCAATACCCATGTGACATTGACGAAGTTTTGAGATGGTTGTGCACGAAAAAGCAGGAGTGGCTTGCCATCAGCATTCAATAAAGCGAGTGTGGCATCCTCCACACGAAAAGTAGTGGCGTTTTGCAGCCCGAATAGCACAGCCGCCTCCTGATCCGCGACCTCCTCCATGCACGATCGCATGGTCATTGGGCCCAGTTCAATCTGGATGGCGGTTCCGTCAAGGGTGTAGGTGCCCGTGAACCCATTGCAACCTGTATTGCCAGATATACGTCCATCCTCAAAAATTACGGTTGCTGGGCGGTCGGTCAGAGCTTGTTGTTGCGCACCTTGGGGTGAAAATTGTACCAATTACCAGGTTACGCCGGTCAGGGAATCTCTGCGTATAGGTGGTCTCATGGTGGGAAGTGAGGGAGGAGGAAGGGTGGGCGACGGGGTAAGGGTAGAAGCCGGAACGGTAGGGGACACAATATCCTGGCTTGTAAGGGGCGTTTCTTGCACCTTGGGGGAAGCAAGCGGCGTTGGGCTTGGCAATGGTGGAGGCGCACAGGCCATCACCAGAGAAGTCAGGCCCATCCCAACCGTCAAAACAACAATCCATCTAATGCGCTGCCGAAAATTCATAGGTCACTCCAACTGGTTGAGCCGAAAAGGAACGTCTGGTTAAAGAACGAACGTGGCGCAGAAAAAGTTCCGCCCGCTGATCGTGGGTTTAGTTACCTAGAGGCTGTTATGCACTTTGGACTGCTTTTGCGCCAAATCTCACGCCTTGTAGCTTTTCATGGCACGCGGATGACACAGATGAAGCGGATTCACGCGGATTTTTTGAGATAAAAAGCAATTTTTTCAGAGAGAATCCGCGTAAATCCGTTGCATCCGCGTTATCTGCGTGCTGTTTAATGGTTCTTAACGTGAAAACGGCCATGAAATAAGCGGAAAGTTCATAACAGGCTCTAACACAAATGCTGAAACCTGTTTATCGTGCCCCTATTACCCACCGACTGGAAGTCGGGGCTGAGGGCCTTCGCCGACGTTTTCGCGGCCGTTTTGGCAGGATGACGACCGTCCCCGGAGGGGGGCAGATGGCGTAGGCAATCACGCTTCCGCATCGCCCCACCGCATTCATTCGGCGAAATAGCACGGCGACAAAAATTTGTGTCAGGTAGCTAGATCGTGGGTAACAGACCCTTTCACAGCAAACATGACGAGGGCCTGAAAACAAGGTAAAATTCAGTCATCATGATCACCGAAATCGAATTGAAGTATCATCTGCAAGAAGATGTGGCCCGCCGTCTTTTGAAGCAAAGACGCCTGAACGGTTTTCCATTGGGCGCGTTTACCTTCAAGGACGTCAAGGACATTTATTTCGATACGCCCGATCATCGAATCGCGCGTGCGGGCTACGCCATGCGATTTCGCCGTAAGGGACTACGGGCAGAAGTGCAAATGAAAAGCCTGCAAGCCGCTCAAGGCCCTCGGCACACCCGACAGGAGTTGCACATTCCCACTCAATTTCCGACACAACCCGAGCGTTGGCCCCAAACGCCAGAGGCGTCTTTTCTGCGAGATATTATCGGCAATCAATCCCTGCAACCTCTGTTCACCATTCACCAGACTCGCCATGAAGCGCCGGTTTTCGATGAGGATGGCAATCCCTTTGCCCTGTTGAGCCTGGATAACGTGCGTTGGATGGCAGAGGGGAAAGAAACTCGTGCATGGGAATTGGAAATCGAACTGCTTCCTGGACGAAAAGAGTCGACGTTGCAAAGACTACAGGTTGCTCTAGCTGCCATGCCTGGGCTTTTTCCTCAGAAGACAAGTAAATATGAGCGCGGGCTGGCGCTATTGAAAAGGTCGCTTCAAGATGACCTGGGCATGTAGCGGATCGAGGTAGGCAGTGCTGTTGGAGGCGCCGCACAAAAAAGGGGCTGGAGACGCCCTTGGTCTTTGATGAGGACGCGGTCATCGCCGTTGGGCATGCGAAGATGGAGAGCGCTTTCTTCCTCTCCCGCAGCGTTTTGGATTTGCAGGCCATATAACAAGGCACCATCCGGACAATAGACCAAGGGTGGAATCAGTTTGGCCTGACTGTCAAAACTCAAAAGAGGCTTGATGGCGTCAGGAGCACGCGCTGACGTCGCCAGAACCTGATTCCGATCTCCATATCGGACGATAAACGCCCACTGATCGGCTACGTCGCCTATCACCGAAATCACAGAGAGCACGCTTTCTGCATCGTCTGCCTTGTAAAGCAGATGCTGCTCACCGGTTGTCGTATCGATGGCAGTCAGGGCTTGTTCGGTGGCCTGTAATATCATGGGTTGAGTCTTGGTTGCTTGTTGCCAGGCTTCTTTATCCAGGGGGACAAGGAGATGCGGAGGGGCGGTTTGAAAGGCATGAAGTTCACCGGTTTTATCTAGAAGTTGCAGATACAGCCCATGATCCTCCGCTGCTGACACAGCAGTCTGCACCTCGATCATGCCTGTGGGCGCCAGCCAGGCGCCAGTCACACCCTTTGCGGGCTCATAACGGATGACCCAGTTCCGATTGCAGGCGCTTTTGGTCATCCACACAAAGATGGGAGCCTGTTGTTGGGTGATCCAAACTGGCTGCTGTGAGACCTCGGTTAACGTAGATTCGACATTACCCGGGAATAACTGACTCAGGCGCACCAACGGTTTGTTGGAACCGGGTTGCTGGCGGGACACAATCGCCCAGGCAGTGGTTGATAAAGGTGGCGTTTGCAGCACAGGAGGCAATACGGCCTGCGAAAGGGATATCTCATCAACCTGAACTTGCAGTCCCTGATCGATCCATGCACCAGAAATACGCAACTCAGACCCGGGCGCGATGCAATCCAAAGAAAGGGGAGCGCCATCGGCCAGAGTGAAGCGGGTGTGCAAGGGAATGTGCAGGGCGATAGCCTGTCCGGAGGGAGTCCGGGCCAATAGCATGTTACTCTCGGCAGCTGACCGTCCGAGATAGGTGACCGCATCAGGTATGTCCATCGATTGAAGGTCGGGCCAATCGGGTGCTGGGGCCTGGGGGTGTTTGGCCATGCGCCTTGCTGCTTCTTCAACCTGCCAAGCGCTTTTTTGCACAGCTTGATCGTACGCCTCATCCCAGCTTTGTGCGGAAGCCATGGCTGTATTCAGGGCCACCAGGGTTTCAACGCCCGTTTTGCGCAACAGATAAGTCATCATCAGGCGAGCGGCTGCATCCGGCGCGTCTGGCTGTAATTTTGTAATCAAGTCCGGGGGCAATCCCGTCGTGGGAGAGACCCATTCGCCCTTAAGTTGGGCAGCCCAATTCGAGACGGCGGCTTGATTGACATTTCCCAATGCCCACTGCCATGCCAGCACTTCATCGATGGCGCGGTAAATTCGGACTGCGCCAGGCAATGATGAGGTGGATGCTGCAGCCTTTCGGGCGTCGGCAAACATTTTGCGGGCGAGATGCAATCGTATGTCATCCTCTGCGGAAAGATAGCCGGGCGTCTGCGGAATCCAATCGACATGAGGAGAATTGAGCACGACGCCGGTGATTTTTTCAGCGGGTCGCACCAGATCCCCGAATTCGTTGGGAATGATCACTAGTCGATGAGCTTCGGCGGCGGGGGAGAGGCCCAGGGCCTGCATCAACACTAGCAGCTTGGGGATGTCCTCTGCAAGGGTGTTGGCAAAGTCCTCATCCTGCTGCCAGTAGATGATCGTGATGCCATCAGGTAACACGATCTCCTTCTTTTCGCCCCAGCCTGTGGCTAGAAATGGTGCCCGCACCCATTTCCCTTGGGCTAATTCATACTGCCTAAACTGCAAAACTCCATCGACCATAAGCTGCACTCGAGCAGTAAAGCCATCGTATTGCACAGACTCGAGCGCCAATGTAGGCAAGGGACGCCCTTGCCGGGCCTGCACACTGGAGAGGTATCGGTAACGCCAGGCATTAGGAGCAGAGCTCAGCATGAAATCATGGGCTGCGTTGACGCCCCCCATGGCCCGAATATCTTCTTCATCGCCGATGACAATCGCAAGGTCGTTTTTGACGCGCTGCTGCACCGAAACATATCGCCAACCAATGCCCACTGCCACCAATAACGTCACGACAGTAAGCACTCCGAGGGCTTGTAGCGTCACCCGCAGCCAACGCGGCAAGGGCTGGCGGGTGGTCAGGACAAGGACAGCTTCTTCATCTGAAAATGGGCGTTCATTCATAGCCCATTATTTTAGCACGGTTGCAATGGATTGTATGAAGTTGGGCTTCTGAGCAAGGGGCCATTTTGACTCAATCTGCGCTTCTCAGGATCAGCAAATACTGAAGAGCGGGGGTCACGGTGACATGATGGCCCACATCATTGGCAGCCACTGTCGATGGGGCGTGGGAGTTGGCGTGGCCGTCAACGTTGGGGTTGGCGGGTAGGTGGCAGTGGGTGTCGACCTGTCTCTTTATACACATCT
>WFTO01000329.1 GCA_015485435.1 Anaerolineae bacterium
CCACCAACACCTACACCCACCCATACGCCAACCCCGCTTCCCTCACCCACACCGAGCGCCACCATCACACCGCCACCGGGTTGTGAGAACGCCCGCCTGCAATTCGAGGTTTGGGG
This sequence comes from Anaerolineae bacterium, assembly GCA_015485435.1. GTDB lineage: Bacteria > Chloroflexota > Anaerolineae > J102 > J102 > M2005. Next base: position 117 of record WFTO01000329.1, read on the forward strand.
CAAGCAGTTTAACATCCCCCTATGGGATGACAGCCAGGTGTGGTCAGTCAACGGATTGCCGTGGCAACGACCGACCGTATTCAACGTCACCGGATTCAATGGCAATGTCACCTGGCGCCAGTATCAACCATACTGGAAAGAGCAATATGGCGGCTATAGCTTTACCTATCCGGGAGGACACGCTGGCGATCTGTTCCAACTCTATGTCTATTCCCAATGCGGCATCATTCAGCTGATGGGCGCCATTGACGACCCCACGCCTACGCCTGTGCCAGGAGAACAACTTGGCTATCGCGTATGGGTGCCGGTGATCATCCAGACGGGCGTTAGTGCAGCCAACCCACCCGCCGCCACCCCCACCCCAACGCCGGTTGTGCAAAATCCTTACACCGCCTCCGTTTCCGAACTACAAACGCCCAATGATGTCGTCTACAATCCGGTCACCAAGCGTATTTACATTTCCAACCGAGATTCAAACTCCATCCTCGTGTTGAATGCGAACAACTATCAGAAGCTGGCCACCATCCCCGTCTGCCAATCCCCCTTCGGCATGGATATCAACACCAAGACCGATCGGCTGTTCGTCGCCTGTGCGGGTAGTCATGAAGTTGCGGTTATAGATGCCGCCAACAACCGACTCATTCGCAAGATATCCACTGGGGCATTTCCCACATATGTCGACATTAATGAAACCACCAATCGCGTCTATGTTGTTTCGCACGATAAAAATAGAGTGGAAGAGATCGATGGTCAAACACTCACAGTCTTCCGGAAACTTGCCGTCGAGACGGGGGCATTTGGCCTGGCTGTGGATGAAACCAGAAATCGAGTGTATGTGGGCTCACGCGACCGCAACAACATCGCCGTCATCGATGTCGCCAGCTGGCGAATCCTGCGAAACTACCCGGCCAATGATGAGGAAAACCGCGGCGTTCCCTTTGCTCTGACCTTCAATCCCTACAACAGCAGGCTGTACATCACCTATCAGGGCCCGACATTCTTCGCCCGCCTGGGCGTGTTCCAGGCCATCGATGAAGGACTACGGCGGATCACTAACATAGACCTTCCCAAAAGTGGCAGTGATGCACCAGGACGATTGGGCATTAACTTCTCGAACAACCACGTTTTCATTCCCAACACCGCTTCAGATTCCGTGACCATCGTGGATGGCCGCACCAACCAGATTTTGAAGACCATCCCTGTTGGACGCGGTCCCTATGGCATCGCAGTCAATTCTGATACAGGCAAAGCCTATGTTGGCGCCAAATTGGCGAATCAACTCTGGGTAGTGCCTGACGTTCCTTGATCTCGCCTCTGTCCGGGAGCGTAGACTGGTTTCTCCCCTTTTCCATGCCAGAAAACCTGGGAAAAGAGGAGATAACACCTCAGCCACCTACGTTCCCGGACATTTTTTATTACCTCGGGAGGCTGCAAACCTTCGCCCGCATCCGCTTAAGACTAAGCACTACTCCAACCAGATCTGAACGTGGTTCCCATTCTCTTCTGTCACATCAACAAGGACGCCTGATTCCCCTGCCATAATGGCTTCAGAGAGCTCCTCCATCAATTCTGGGCTGATCTTATCGCTGTTAAAGCCACCGATATTGAAATGACCACCCAGACGAAGAGCCGCTCGTAAGATTATCACCGGCAGTTTGATGTGAACGCGATTGCCATTGCGTTCCTGTACTTCGATTCGCACCCACTTGGCTTGACGTGGGGCCTTTCCAATGCCATCCGAGATCGCACCTGGTGGGTTGTTCTCTGGCTCGACATGATCGAGCGCCTCCAAGAGTTGCATCGCTTCCTCAGAGGAAATCTTGCCTTCCTCCAACATCTTCAAGATATGCAAGCGTTCATCAGACATGTTATTGTTCCTCCAATAGAGCTGGGATTTTTTTCAGGAATGGGGTATCTTTCAAGTTGAATTGAAGCCATCGCCAATGTTGTCGTCGTTTTCCCAGGATAATTTCAATACGATCCGGACCATCTTCCACCAGGACCTCCAGGCCTTGCTCGCTTAACGCGTCCATGAATGTCGGATCCGCCATCAGCTCATTGGCGATGGCCATCCATGGTCGCCTGTAAGCGCCCCAACGCAGCCCCCAATGCAGAAGTGGTATCGGTAGAGGAAAACCAATGGAAAACCAAACATCCGGCGAGTCTACCTTCACGTGCAACCAGATCGGAAACCGCATGGCCGCAAGTAGCCCGGCAGCAAGGATCAGAAACAAAGCAAGCAAAGCCAATACCAGGAGCACAATACCGCCTAACAGCGCTACCAGGAGGGTTGTCATCAGAAAGACGCTGCCAAGCGCGACGAGCGCGACCACCAACCATCGTCCAACGCCACGCTTTCGGGTCTTCCAAAATGTCATGGTTTCACTCCTTTTAGCCGTTGAATGGCCTCTTCTGAGGTAATCTTGCCAGCTTCCAAATCCGCCAGGATTTGGCGTCGTTTCTCCGATGTAAGTGGATGAGGGTGGCGTTCTTCCACACCGGCAGGCTCGTAGCCTAACGCCCGGATCACCTCCAGCAGCATGGAGCGAGCCGTGGGATAGGAAATGCCCAACACCTCTTGCACGCGATTCAACTTCCCCTCAGAACGAATAAAGAGTTCGACGAAGCGCTGATGATCGGGAGACAGTCGGGCCAGCTGGGGAAGTTCAAACGTTCCTTCGACCGCGGTGCCACAATGAGTGCAGGCAAGTTTGGTCACAATCAATTCCCGTTCGCACACCGGGCAACGACCTGGCACAGGATAGCGCATAGAGCACCTCTTGGCATGAGCGATGTTCTCAAATGAAATTACGCCTCCATATTAGCAAGTTTTTTTCATTTTGTCAACCTTTTTTTCAATTATTTTTTGTATTTTGTTAATTTTTCTAAGTCTGAAATTAAATTTACTCACATCCACTTGCATGTTACACCGGCCATGTTTACGTCTGCGGTCACGAATAACCTCGAAGCAAGCCACTTGCCAGCATGCTGCAAGCGCAAATGCGCACGCCCCGAAAGCAAACTTGACGCCAACCGCATTCTCCGTCAAAATTCAATTCACCTCTCTACCATCACTTTCCTTGCCTATGCTTCTCACTATCGACGTTGGCAACACCAATATTGTATTCGGTCTGTTTCAGGAAAACGCGTTGCGCTTTCATTGGCGTATGGCGTCTCGCCCCGAATGCACCGCTGATGAATTAGGCGCCTTTCTCATGACTGTGGCTGGTCGCGCGGGCGTCATCCTGCCCGATCAGCTGCATGGCGTGATGATTGGTTCAGTGGTCCCTCCTTTGACCGAGGCGCTCATCGCAATGAGCCGAACCTGGTTTCACATTGAACCAGTTGTGATGCATGTTGGTTTATTGAAACAGATGCCAGTGCGCGTCAAAGAACCCACCCGCGTAGGCGTGGACCGATTATTGAACGCTCTGGCCGCCCGCACCAATTACGGCGCCCCCATCATCGCCTTGGATTTCGGAACCGCAACCAAATTCGATGTCGTCGGCCCCGATGGCGCCTTTTTGGGGGGCGCCATTGCCCCCGGGTTTCGCACGGCTTCCGATGCACTGGCCAGTCGTACTGCGCTCCTACCCCGCATCGATCTGATGGCTCCGCCGGCCCCCATTGGCGACGACACTGTGAGCGCCATGCAAGCAGGCATTGTATTGGGCTATATTAGCCTGGTCGAAGGCCTGCTGACCCGCATTCGCAACGCACTCTCGCCCCACACACCGACCGTAGTCGCTACTGGCGGATTGGCCGAAATTCTTGTTCCCCATACCCAATCCATCGATTTCCATGATCCGCACCTGACATTGCGAGGTCTGCAACTGGTTTTTTGCCAACATTCCGCATAATCACTCATGGCTATGGCTTACAAATATGAATATACTCGCTGAAAAACGGATTGTCTTGGGCGTAACAGGCGGCATTGCCGTCTACAAAGCTGTCGAGATTGTCTCCAGATTGGTCAAGGCGGAGGCGGATGTAAGGGTTCTAATGACCGAGGCAGCGCAAAAATTCGTTTCTCCACTCACATTTGGGGCCATGAGTGGCCATCAACCCATTACCGATCTCTGGCAGCTTTATGAAGGAGAGCGAATTGGTCATGTCACCCTCGCCCATGAAGCGGATCTGTTTATCATCGCTCCGCTGACCGCGCACACCATGGCCCGCCTGGCCCAGGGCATGGCCAACGATCCCATCACAGCCACGGCGCTAAGCACACGAGCGCCGCTTTTGCTCGCCCCAGCCATGGAATCCAATATGTGGATGCATCCAGCCACCCAGGCCAACCTGAAGACCCTGATCGAGCGCGGGGCGAAAATTGTCGGGCCCGAATCGGGGCGTCTCGCTTCTGGGGCAAGTGGCGTGGGGCGCATGGTGGAACCAGCCATCATCGTCGAGCATGCGCGCATCATCCTGGGCAAAACGCGAGGCCCCCTTTCTGGTCTTCGCCTGACCATTACCGCGGGTGGAACCCGAGAATGGGTGGATCCGGTGCGATTCATGGGCAACCGCGCCAGCGGCAAAATGGGCGTGGCCCTCGCTCGCGTGGCCCGAGACCTGGGGGCTGAGGTCAACCTGGTTTACGGCGCCATGACCGTAGATCCCCCTATCGGGGTGAATCAAATCCATGCCGAAAGGGCCGAAGACATGCTTCGAGAGGTCTTGCGTCTTCTGCCCGAGACTGATGTCCTCATCTCTGCCGCAGCCATCGCCGATTTCCGCCCGGCCATCACCCATCGCCAGAAATTAAAGAAAGGCGGGAATGAAGAAATCCGGTTGGAGCGCACCCCTGACGTACTCAAAGCTGTGAGCGAAAAACGCAAAGAGATCAACATGCCAAAGCTTGTGGTAGGCTTTGCCGCCGAAACCACCGAGCTCATTGCCAATGCCCAGGCCAAAATGCGAAAGAAAGAACTGGACATGATCGTCGTCAACGATGTCACCGCCCCCGATGCCGGCTTCGGCGTCGACACCAATCGAGTGACCATCATCACTCGTGATGGCGCCGTCGCTCCCCTGCCGCTGATGAGTAAAGAAGACGTTGCTTACAACATCCTCCATCGTATTCGCGGCTTGCTAGGCACGCCCAGCATTGGATGGGATCCAGGCATGGGGAGTGTGTTGTCTTAATCCAACCTCCTCAATAAATGCTTGACCGCCGAAGGTGCGTTTCAACATTGGGCAACTTCAATTCACGTTGTTTTTTATTGATGCGCCAAGCCGCAACCGCTGCTTTTTGAGCTACCTCTGCTAAAAGGAAGGACATGCCGTCTCCGACGGGAAACGGGCGGCGGAACGCCCATAGACCTGAATTCATTCGGCCTTCGGAAAACAGAACGACCGACGAAACTTTTGCAGTGTCTTATCGCCAGACGACTTTGACACATCCTAGAAACCAGTGATAAACTTATAGGCTGAACATGTCACATCACCTCAAAGGCGATGATGGAGACGAGTAGACGGGCCAGCATGGCCTAGCGAGTCCGGGATGGTGGAAGCCGGATGTCATGCTCCGTCGAAAATCCCTCCGGAGCTGCCGCCCGAAAGGGGAATCACATAGAGATTCGTCGAGATTCGTCGAGATTCATTGAGATTCATCGAATCTCTATCGAATTTCCATCGAATCTCTACCGCATCCCCAAGTAGACGCGGCCGGATTCGTGGTCCGTTATCCACCACGGGGAGGTGCTAGCCTCTCACCGAGCGGGCGTCATTTGGCGCCAAGCAGGGTGGTACCGCGGAAGCCAAACGCTTTCGTCCCTGAGCGGACGAAGGCGTTTTTTCTTTCATGCCTGGCGGATGAGATTCGCAACCACTACGCCTCAGTATGCGCCTTCATCACACCGAACACCCGCGTGATTCCTGCGCCCATGGCGCACACCATCGCCTAATCACCGACAACAAGCACTCATCCTATTGACGAGGAATCAAACCATGACCTTTCAACCCGTCCCCACCAATGTAGACTTCATCCAACAGGAATACGAGACCCTAGACTTCTGGAAGAAGACCGACGCCTTTGAAAAAATGCGTCAACGGCACAAGGGACAGCCGCACTGGTCCTTTATTGACGGCCCCATCACGGCCAACAACCCCATGGGTGTGCATCATGGCTGGGGTCGCACCTACAAAGACCTCTACAATCGATATTGGACCATGCGTGGCCGCGAATTGCGATATCAAAACGGCTTTGACTGCCAGGGCCTTTGGGTTGAAGTGAATGTAGAAAAGGAACTGGGCTTCCAGAGCAAACGCGACATCGAAGAATATGGTCTGGATCCCTTCGTGCGACGCTGCAAGGCCCGCGTCCTCAAATACGCTGCCATCCAGACGGAACAGTCCATCCGCCTGGGCTATTGGATGGACTGGAATAACACCGACGAGCTGCGCAAACTGGCCCAACTCATCCTCGAAGAACCGCAAAAAACCATCACGGTCGAAGGTCCTGAAGGCCCGGTTACAGACACCGTCGAACAGATCGTTGGCCGCTTGGGGCTTCCGGAATTAGGCGGAAGCTATTTCACCTTTTCGAATGAAAACAACTACATGATCTGGACCTTCCTCAAAAAGGTTTGGGAGAAAGGATGGCTCTATCGTGGCGTTGACGTCATGCCCTGGTGCCCTCGATGCGCCACAGCCATCAGCCAGCATGAGATCGTCACCGATGGTTATCAGGAGCTGACCCATAAGAGCGTAACCCTTCTCTTTCCCCTGCGCAATCGGCCTGACGAATACCTACTGGTTTGGACGACTACTCCCTGGACATTGACCAGCAATGTGGCTGCAGCCGTGGGACCAGAGATCACTTATGTCAAGGTTCGCAACCAAGACAAGCTCATCTGGCTTTCAAAGGGCGCGTTGCACATGCTGACGGGTGAGTACGAAATCCTGGAAGAGCGCAAGGGCGAGGAGTTCGTCGGCTGGACTTATGACGGGCCCTTCGACGAGTTGGAGGCTGCACAAACGCCGGGAGGATATCATCCTCAGGTTCAAGTCGAGACCGGCTCGGAGGTAAGCGCGCGCGCAGCCCATCGCGTGGTTCCTTGGGAGGAAGTGGGAGAGAGCGAGGGCACCGGCATTGTGCATATCGCGCCCGGATGTGGTGCAGAAGACTTCCAGTTGAGCAAAGAACACCAGCTCCCCATCATCGCCCCCCTGGATGAAGATAGCCACTTTGTGGAAGGCTTCGGCTGGTTGACAGGCAGGTATGTCGCGGATGTCGCAGAAGCCATTTTCGAAGACTTACAGAAAAAGGGCATCCTCTACAAGGTGGAGCCATACACCCATCGTTATCCCACCTGCTGGCGTTGCGGCACCGAACTGGTCTTCCGCCTGGTCGATGAGTGGTTTATCGATATGGGGCCGGTTTATGACAAGCCGCGCGAGGAGGTCACGCCTGAAGAGAAAGAACGCAGCTTGCGCTATCAGATCATGGACGTGGTGGACAACATCCGCTGGATCCCCGAATTCGGTTATAAGCGCGAGATCGATTGGCTCATGAACATGCATGACTGGATGATCTCCAAAAAGCGCTATTGGGGGCTGGCTCTGCCTTTCTGGGTCTGCGAATCATGCGGCCACTACCACGTTATTGGAGACGAACAAGAATTGAAGGAACGGGCCATTGCGGGCTGGGACCAGTTCGAAGGTCATACACCCCACCGCCCCTACATCGACAACATCGTCATCCAGTGCGATAAGTGCGGAGGGGAGATGCATCGCATCCCCGATGTAGGCAATCCCTGGCTCGATGCTGGCATTGTTTCATTCAGCACCTTGCAATATCGCACCAACCCCGATTACTGGCGCGAATGGTACCCAGCAGATTGGATTAGCGAAAGCTTCCCCGGCCAGTTCCGCAACTGGTTCTATAGCTTGCTGGCCATGGCCACCGTCATCGACCGCTCCAATCCCACAAAGCAGGTGTTTGGTTACGCGACCCTGCTGGCCGAAGATGGGCGAGAAATGCATAAGAGCTGGGGCAACGCCATCGAATTCAACGAAGCCGCGAACAAGATGGGCGTTGACGTCATGCGCTGGTTGTATTGCAATCATAAGCC
>WFTO01000330.1 GCA_015485435.1 Anaerolineae bacterium
GACCGGGAACAAGCCCGGTCATGGGATGATGGTTTCCTTCCGGGTCGGTGATGCCCTGGGTCAGATACATGAACCCACCACATTCTGCATAGATCGGTGCACCTTGTGCATGGATCCGCCGCAACGCGTGCATCAATGAGACGTTTGCTGAGAGCGCCGCCGCATATATTTCAGGAAAACCGCCGCCGATGTAGACGCCATGGGTGGATTCTGGCAATTGCGGATCGTTCAAGGGGCTGAAAAAACAGATTTCAGCCCCAGCCGCACGTAGCAGGTCGAGATTGTCCTCATAATAAAAGCTAAATGCCTCATCCCTTGCCACAGCAATACGTGGCGAACGGGTCGGCAATGCCGGAAACGCAGCCTTTTCAGCAAGCGCTGCCACTTGCTGAAAAATCGACTCGCCAGCGGAAAGGTCTGGCGCGGAGCGAGCTATGCCAAGAATGGCGTCGATGTCCCAAAAACGTTCGACCACCTCCGCAGCATGTTCGATAAAGGCGCGCAACTCGCCCCGTTCATTGGTCGGCACCAATCCCAAATGACGCTCCGGAATGTGCAATTCCGCATCTTTGGGCAGCCATCCGACTACCGGAAGCCCGGTGGCCCGCTCGACCGCAGTCTTCACTCCTTCGTAATGCCGTTGCGAGCCACAACGATTAAGAATAAACCCCGCCAAGGGGAGTGTATCATCAAAGCGATGGTAACCCGATGCCAGTGCTCCAGCCGAACGGGCCATCTTCCCCACATCGAGCACCAAAATCACTGGCGTACGGGTCAGTTTGGCGATCTCCGCGCTACTTCCATCGTCGTTGGTATAGCTAAAACCATCGAAGAGCCCCATGACCCCCTCGATGACCGCGAGGTCGGCGTCGACGGCCGCGTGGGCGAACATCGCCACCGCCCGCGCCTTTGGGATCATCCAGGTGTCGAAGTTGCGACAGGCCCGGCCCGCGGCTAACGTGTGATAGGTGGGGTCGATGTAATCGGGTCCAGCCTTGAAGGGCTGAACGGTCAGACCGCGAGCCTTCAAGGCGGCAATAAGCCCCATGGTTAGGGTGGTTTTCCCCACCCCAGAATGCGTGCCTGCCAGGAGAATGCGAGGTGTCAAGCGCTTTGTTCCTCCAGTCGCCAATACAGCGCTGCGATCGCCTCCCAGATGGCTTCGCGCAGTTGTTCAATCTGCTCCATGTTGGGAGGCTGCGCAGGGGTGTTTCCATCTTGCGGCCCGACATACAAGGCTCGACTGACCTCAATCATCGCCCAGGGCTGCCTGCTTTCTAAGCCATGCGCCTTCAAATCCCACCCGCCCCAATAGGGCTCGTTCAAACTTACGGAAGATGGTTCTTCGATGGGGCAAAGAGAGGACATCTTTTCCATGCGGCGTTCCACTTCACGCCCCAGGAACCGCAAGTCCGCGGCAAGCATTGTCGTGCGAGGATAACCATTTCGCAAATTCCCCTGGCGATCTCCCAGGTTGGAAACACAGGCTTTGGGACGCATCTTTTGTTGGGGATCGTATTTCTTTGGCCCACGGGCGGCCATACTGTGAGCGTCTATCACCAGGCGTACATTCGGATCCGCTGCGATGGCGGCCAGCTGTTCATGCCAGGGCTGCCAGTAGCGGTGAATGATGGCGCGCTCTTCGGTTAAGTCGGGCCGTTGATTGGGCTTGAACACCGATTGTCCGTAGCTGGTGACATCTTTAACAACGCCATCGCCAATTCGCTTCAACATGCCGGGGTCTTCAGGACGATTCACGTCGATCAGGGCGCGTGCATATGGAAACCGCACCCAATGAGTGACCCGGTCCTTAAAATCAAAAATGAGATCGGTGTAGACGTCTGCCTCGTTGAATATCTGATCCTCGCCGATAGCGAGGCGTCCTCGAAATTCTGGAGGAATATCTAACCCCGCATGAGGCAGGATAATGGCTATGGGAAGTTTTGCAGCGTCTGTATTCTGTTTAGCGTCCATGGTTTTCATGCGTTTAAACGCTACCTTTCTTGAATTGGCTATGGGATGTGGGCGGTCCATCGCAGGGAGGCGCCCGGGAAAACATCAAAACAAGCGGAAAGGTGCGATCTTATCGAAATGCGCTTAGTCCATTCCGATAGCTCGCACCTTCTAAGTAGAAGACGCATATAGCAAGAAGAGTGTTCCCTCACCAGATACTTGGCGTCAGGGGCCGATCGTGATTGTTATGACACCAACTCTATAGCCATCGCCACAGCTTCGCCTCCTCCCAGACAGAGGGCGGCGATGCCACGTTCACCTCCATGCTGACGTAACGCATAGATGAGGGTGGTTAGCACACGTGCGCCGCTGGCACCCAGGGGATGCCCCAGGGCGATGGCGCCGCCATGCACGTTCACTTTCTCCGGGTCCAACCCCAATTCGATAATATTCTGCAAAGACTGGGCGGCAAAGGCTTCGTTCAGTTCGAACAGGTCCACATCATCCAATTGCCAGCCGATCTTCCCAAGCAAGCGACGGATGGCATGGGGTGGGGCTGTGAAGACTTTCAGGGGCTCCACCGCCGCGTAGGTGTAGCCAATGATGCGAGCCAGCGGAGTCAAGCCATGCGCCTGGGCATAATCCGGATGGGCAACCACCACTGCCGCGGCACCATCGCTGATGGGAGGAGCGTTGCCCGCGGTCACGGTGCCAGCTTCCTCAAACGCAGGCTTCAGTCTGGCCAGCGCCTCAAGACTCGTGTCGGGCCGGATCGGCTCATCCCGGTCTACCAATACCTCTTTGCGTTTTTGCCTGACCGTGACAGGGACGATCTCCTCTTTGAAACGCCCCTCTTCAGTGGCCCGCGCCGCTCGCATATGGCTTTGATAGGCGAATTGATCCTGCATGTCGCGGGTGATGTTGTAGGTTCGGGCAATCCATTCCGCTTCATTGCCCATGTGCAGCCCATGAAAGGGGTCGATGAGCCCATCATGCACGGTGGCGTCCAAGATTTCGCCGTTGCCAAGGCGATACCCAAAACGAGCTTTGGGCAACAGGTAAGGCCCCAGGCTCATATTCTCCATCCCTCCGGCTACATAGAGCTGCCCATCCCCCGCCCGGATGCTACTGGCGGCAAACATCACGGCTCGCAAGCCCGATCCGCACAC
>WFTO01000331.1 GCA_015485435.1 Anaerolineae bacterium
ACACTCACTCAATGGAGGATATAGAATAATGAAACGCACAAAGACGTTGATAGCAACAATGGCCGTAGGTGTCCTGGCGTTAGGACTGGCGGCATGCAGTACGCCGGCAGAGGCCATGGATACCGGTGACACCTCCGCAGATACTTCCCCTGTGGTGGCTTCGGTAGAGACGACAACCATGGCTCTTGGCAGCCAACAAGGTGGCGGTTATGGCCATCGTGGCGGTAATGGCACTGCAATGGCCGATCCAGCCATGAACCTTCCGGCGGCTGGTGAAGTAGACGAACAGGAAATCGCTGATCTGCTTTGGATGCGAGAAGAAGAGAAACTGGCTCGAGATGTGTATCTGACGCTTGGCGAGATGTGGGATCTGCCCGTCTTCACGCAGATTAGCCAGTCCGAACAGCATCACATGGATTCCGTTCTCGTGTTGTTAGATCGTTACGGTCTTGAGGATCCGGTCGGCGATAACGAGGTAGGCGTGTTTACAAATCCTGATTTGCAGGCGCTATATGACGAGCTGGTCGCTCGTGGCAGCGAATCCGCAGCCGAAGCCCTGCTGGTAGGCGGCGCCATTGAGGAAATTGACATTCGCGATCTCGAGGATGCGCTGGCTCGCACCGACAATGCTGACATCCAGCAGGTGTATCAGGGTCTTGAAAATGGTTCCGAGCATCATCTGCAAGCTTTCTCCCGAATGTATGAGCAAGTGACTGGCGAGGCCTATACGCCCCAGTATCTGGACCAGGCGACCTATGACGCCATCATGGCGAACAGCACCGGTCATGGACAGGGTGGCCACGGAGCTCAGAACGGTCACGGCGGACAGCAGGGCGGTCATGGTGGACAGGGTGGCCAGGGTGGTCACGGAAACCAGGGCAACCATGGCGGCCAAGGCGGTCACGGCAATCAGGGACAAGACTGCAATCTGAACGGCTAATCTCCCCATAAGTCCCCAATTGGGTGATACACTGACGCAGCCCATCCGCTTCATCGCCGATAGCGTTGCCAAAGTGTATCACCCTTCTTTTTTTGCTTTATTTCATCTCAATCCAAACCCAACCAAAGGAGTTGCACAATGAATCGTTCGTTGAAGGTGACGCTTTTCGGAATGATGGCGGGTGTCTTTGTGTTATTTGCGTTGGCACTTGGTGCGCAGAATGTCGCCGCGTTCGACAATGATGGCGTGATTACCAGCGATTGGATTTCCGGGAGGTCCATCATCGATAAGAATCCGCAACCGTTTGACAACCAGGTGGATGAGCAGGAAATCGCTGACATCCTCTGGATGCGCGAGGAGGAAAAGTTGGCAAGAGATGTTTATCTAACGTTAGGAGAAAAATGGGGACTAAGCATTTTCACCAACATCAGCACATCAGAACAGAAACATATGGATTCCATGCTTACGTTGGTTGAGCGTTACGGCATTGCAGATCCGGTTGGTGATAACGGCGTAGGCGAGTTCACGAATACGGATATTCAAGCGCTGTACGATCAATTGATTGCTCGAGGCAATACATCGGCGGCTGAGGCGTTGCTGGTGGGTGGAATTATCGAAGAAATCGATATGATCGATCTGGAGAATGCGATTGCCAGGACGAACAATGAGGACATTCGGCTGGTATACAGTGGCTTAAAGTGTGGATCGGGCAATCATCTTCGAGGATTTTCTCGGACGTATGAACAGCAAACTGGCCTGCAATATGAACCCCAGGTCCTTGATCAGGCCGTGTACGATGCCATTATTTCTAGTTCGCATGATTCTTGTACGATGCCATTAAAGTACTTTTTACCGTTAACCATTCAAAGTTAATTCGTCAGATCCATTTGGTGACAGCGGTGCCGCTCCGATGCAATGGCATCGTTGTCACCCCAAATGTCATGGAGGGATAGCAACGATGCAAGCGAGTACGAAGACGCCATCGGGAAAGTCATCTCATGTGTCGCGTCAGGTTGAGCGAAGCCGGATGCGCGCAGTCATGAATAATATTATTCTGCATTTGCATCCGACGCGTGTGCCTGCTTCGGCGTTGAGATTGACGTATACGTGGGGATTGGGGGGGCTTTCCGCTTTGCTGACGGTGATCCTTATCAGCACCGGCATTTTGTTGATGTTCCGTTATGATGCCAGTGTGGAACGGGCATATGCCAGTATTCAGTTTTTAGAAACGCAGGTGATGTTTGGATCGTTGTTGCGGTCCGTGCATCATTGGGCGGCTAATCTGCTATTGGTGACAGTATTTTTGCATATGTTGCGGGTGTTTTTTACTGGCAGTTATAAAAAAGGGCGGGCTACGAACTGGCTTGTGGGCATTGCGTTGCTATTATTGGTTGTAAGTTTCAATTTTACGGGGTATCTTTTACCGTGGGATCAGCTAGCGTATTGGGCGGTAACGGTGGCAACCAGTTTACTTTCGTATATCCCCCTGATTGGCAATGCTTTGACGACGTTTCTGCTAGGCGGTCCAGAGGTAGGACAGGCGACGTTGCGAAATTTTTATGCAATTCATGTTGCTGTGTTACCAGCACTATTGCTGCTGACCATGTCATATCATTTTTGGCGCATTCGAAAAGATGGGGATATCTCGCAACCTGAGCGTGATGACAAAGTTTTAAAGTTAACAACCATTCCTTATCTGATCCAAATCGAGCTGGCTGCAGCTGCCTTGCTCATAACGAGCATATTGTTGTGGGCGATGTTTGTGCCAGCTCCTTTAGAGGAGATGGCCAATCCCGCACATCCTCCAAATCCTGCTAAGGCGGCCTGGTATTTTCTTGGCTTACAAGAGTTATTGTTACATATGCATCCGCTGGCAGCGATGATGTTGCCCGGACTGATTTTGTTAGGGGTGGCGTTGATTCCTTTTTGGGATACACGTTCTGAGGATATCGGAATCTATTTCCGCTCCTCAACCGGTAAAAAAATTGCTTTGAGTGCAGCTGTCCTGGGGGTAGTTTTGCCCATTGTTTTGGTGGTTTTGGATGAATATTGGGTTGATTTTCCTGGATGGTTGCCAGGTTTGCCCACCATCGTTTCCAATGGAATGATTCCGTTGGTGTTGACGATGGCTGGTTTGGGAATAATTTATTGGAGTTTTCAAAAGCTATTTAAAGGTAATCGAAGTGAGTCTACGTTGGGGTTAGTGACGTTTTTGTTTATCAGTTTGATTACACTCACCATCATCGGCATCTTTTTCCGTGGTCCAAATATGGCATTGATTTGGCCCTGGTAAAGGATGAAGGAGGCATTATGACTATGTCAACAATCAATAAAGCGCTTTCTTCGGAGGCGGAAATAAGCCGTCGGAATTTTCTTAAACTTGGTGCCGGTGTGCTGGGGGGCTTGGCCCTTCTAGAATTGGTTGGCGTTGGGCTCATGTTTTTAGAGCCGCGAAGCCTGGAAGGGGAGTTCGGCGGTGTTGTCAACGCCGGCCCGGTCGATAGTTTCCCGAATGGCAGTATTACGGAATTTCCGGCAGGGCGTTTCTTCCTGATTCGCGCAGAGGATGGCGGGTTTCTTGCCATCTATCGCCGTTGCACCCATCTGGGATGCTCTGTGAGCTGGAAGCCAGAACAAAATCAATTTGTCTGTCCATGTCATGGCTCGCATTTTGATTTTTACGGTGATGTCGAGAACCCTCCGGCGCCGCGGGCCCTGGATACTTTTGCAATTCATATTGAGGACGGAATGGTGAAAGTGGATACATCACGTCCCCAAACCCGAGAGGAATTCGAATCCAGTCAGTTTGTTTATGCGTAAACGAGGTGAGATGATGAATCGTTACTATGTCATAGCTATGATAGCCTTGCTGATTTTGATAATTGCAATACCTGTTTATGCTTGGATGGAACCTGCGCGTATGGAGCAGGCGCAACAATTATTGCGCGAGAAATATGTCCAGGATGCAGCTGTGATGTATGTGGACAATTGTGCGCTTTGTCATGGAGTTGAAGGCGAAGGTATTGGAGCCTACCCTCCGTTAAATACCGAAGGAATTCGCGAGGCGGATTATGATTTTCTGTATAAGACCATTGCTCGTGGGCGGTATAATACCGCAATGACTGCGTGGCACGAAGATGATGGCGGCCCGTTCAACAGTTATCAGATCGAGGAGTTGGTTGCCTTTTTACGTTATGTTGATTGGGCGCAGGTGAAAGAGATTGCAGCGCAACAGGGGGTCATTCCACCCGCCATGCCGGTTCCCGAAGTCCAGGATAGTTTTTTGGAACAAGTGGCCGCGTTAGGGGCGGAAGGCGAAAGTTGGGCCAATGGGATCGCCACATATGCACAAAGCTGCACAACGTGCCATGGCGTGAACGGAGAAGGCACCGACCTGGCGCCTGCATTGAATGATGAGGATACGCGGATGGCCGATGCCGAAGAGTTGGCGCGGATCATTCGGGAGGGTATTCCTGGGACGATGATGCCTTCCTGGGATAAGAAGTTGGATGAGCAGACGATCGAAGACGTCGTCGCTTTCCTACAGAATTGGGACAAAATCAACGAAGCAGGTCTGGAACTGACACCGCCCGCACCAATTCATGTGGATTTGAACAACCCAGAGGAAGTGTTGGCTTTGGGTGAGACGCTCTACGCCAATACCTGTGCAGCATGTCATGGTGAGAATGGCGAAGGAGGAAGTGGCCCGGCGTTGAACAGTTTGCAAATCCTTACTCGCCATACCGACGATGATCTCCGACGTGTCATTATTTATGGGCCGAGACGTCCAAACAGCATTATGCCTGCATTCGGCGATCGTTTGACGTCGGTGGAAGTAGATGCGCTTGTGGCGTATATTCGGTCCTGGGAAGAGACGGCTGTGTGGGTGAAGAATCCGCGTGGCACGGAGCAGGGCGGCGGGCCTCCATGGTTACGCGCCACCCCCGACAGCAACAATCCCATCTCTCCCGAGGGGAATCGTGGTTTTGGCCGGGGACGCTGGCGCAAGAACCCGCCACCGGATCAAGGCCTAGACACGCAACCGTAATCGACGATAAGAAGAGAATTGACCGAGTTCAGGGGGTCAGCGCCCCCTGAACTTCCCTTTGGGGAGGATGGGTGATGGGGGGATGTTCGGGGTCCGTTTGCGGAGAAATGTCAATCGAGGTGGGAATCTGCATAGGTTTGGATTGACACACATGCGATGATCTTCTACAATCAACCTATGCCCGAATTGCCCGAAGTGCAAACTATACTCGATGCGCTTACCCCTTTGGTCCTTCGACAAACCATCATTGATGTGACCCCGCTTTGGCCTCCAGTGGTGGACCGCCCAGACAATGTTTTATTTCGACAATGGATACGGGGTCGGCAAATTATAGAGACGAGCCGTCGTGGCAAGTACATGCTGTTTCATCTTGACGACGACAGCTGGTTGGTTTTGCATCTGCGTATGACAGGAAAAGTCCGGGTCGTCGCAAGAGAGGAACCTGGACGCCCCCACGATCGTTTTATTTTTCATTTCGACAATGGCCGAGAATGGCGATTTGAGGATCAACGTAAATTTGGCAGATTGTACTTAGTGGAGGATGCAAGCGAAGTCATTGGTAAATTGGGGCCTGAACCTTTGAGCGATGCGTTTACATTTGCCTATCTGGCGCAAAAACTCACGCGACGTACTGCCCCTATCAAATCCCTGCTCTTAAATCAAGAGATTGTAGCAGGTATCGGCAATATTTATGCTGATGAAGCCTTGTTTCGAGCTCGCATTCATCCTTTGCGCGCAGGGGGATCGTTGACCCATGAAGAACTCGATCGCCTTGTTGCAGCATTGAAAAGCGTCTTGAATCAAGCCCTTTTGGAGATGGGCACCACGTTGCGCGACTATCGTCGTCCCGACGGGTCCGTCGGTGGCTTTCAGAATCGTTTGCAGGTTTTCCGTCGCACAGGGGAACCTTGCCCTTCTTGTGGTGCGCCCATTCAGAGGATTGTGGTGGGCGGGCGAAGCACACACTTTTGTCCTCGTGAGCAACAAATGATGGCCCATTCCAATCCTCCTTCCTTCGAGCGCATATGAAGGCAATACAAAACTGTGTTTTTGGCCATCTCTGCCCCCTTGTTGCAGGCTTCTATTCCTGGGGAAGCGCTAGACGATATCGTCATTTTTCTTTTCGCTCACCGTCTTCACACATGGATGGCAGATAACGCTGTAAAACTCATTGGTATAAGCTGACGATGGGCTTCTTTTGAAACAGGATATGCCGTATGAACGTGATAAGGAGAAAAACCATACTCTCGTTGATGATCGTGCTCTTGGTCGCGGTGGTCTCTGCATGCACCGTGCCAGCGCCCGCATGCGACCAAAACAGCATCCAATATCCCTCCGGAGGAGAACTGCAAGGAGGGACTATGCGTTTGGGCGTCATCGATGCCAGCCATTTATTTTTGAATGACTATCCCAGCGCTCTGAAAAGCAGCCAGGCCCAAATTGCCGTTCTGGATGATGTCCGGTGGGGGTACATTGAGCCCAATCCACCTGATGGAAATAACCACACCTATACATGGGACGCTCCTGCGGCTTTATTGGATTCCAGAGTGGCTGCGTATCAGCAAGCGGGGTTCGAACTGGTGATTGTACTGCGCGCTTGGAACCATTGGGCGCGTGTCACCGGGCCGCAAGGAGGATTGGCCGCCGCCGCCGCTTCGACCCCTCCTAAGCCCGAATACATGGATGATTATGCCGCGTGGGTGCAAGCCGTGGTTGAGCGTTATGATGGTGATGGCGTGGACGACTTTCCCGGATTGAAGGATGTGGATGGCGATGGCAATCCCGATCCGGTTCGCTACTTTCAGATTGAGACCGAAGCAACAACAGGCGTATGGTGGCAGGGCACCTCATCCGAAAGCGCGGCCGCTGATTACATCACACTACTCCGTACTGCATCGACCGCGGCCCGAGCTGCATCGCCCAACGTTCAAATTATTCTTGGCGGCATTGCCGCCACCGACATGTTAGACCGTTACCCGTCCTCCACCGATCTGCAGGACATCGTCACTAGCATCAATCCCGCAGTTTGTGGCGCTTTGACCGCCTTCCAACAAATTCTCGCTGCCACCGATGCTTATGACATCATCGCAGTCCATAGTATCGCCGACTATACCGGTCTGGCTACCCTGGCCGACTGGGTTGCCTCCGTGGCTGGCGCTGATAAGCCCGTCTGGCTAACAGGCGTGACCACGGCGCCAGCCTTAACCGGCGATCCGCAAAATATTGCCGTCAATCCCCTCTATCCAGCCGATGGGCTGGCCATGTGGGAGACGCTACGCGATCCCACAGACCCCGAGCATGCAGGCATGGTGTTGTGGTATCGCGCGGAACAAGCCCGACTCGCATTTAAAAAATGGGTAATGAGCGCTTGGAGCGGATTTGACGTTGTTGTGATGGGATACGAGCAAGATCGCCCTACTTATGAACGATCGGAATACGGCCTACGCGACCTTGCCTTTCAAGGAATGCTATCCACACCTGGCGAGGACCCTTTGAAACGCCCGGTCATTTACGCACTAGCCACAGCACAGGGGCAGTTGGGCGACTACACCAACGTTCGCAAACTATTTGGATTTCGCAATGGCGTCTACGCCTTTGAATTCATTGTTGAAGGCCAGCCAGTTTATGCATTCTGGTACGATGATGGTATCGCCCAAAAACCTGGAGACCCCCCCGCCAGCGTCACACTGACGCTCTCAACCAATGACGCGCAGATCCTTGTATTTACCATCCCCACGCAACCAGGGCAGACCAGCCCCGATGTGCAACAATTGATCCCTGTCAATGGTCAGGTCACGTTAACACTGACCGAAACGCCGGTGGTCGTCCGAGGACATGTGCAGCCCCCCACACCTTTGCAAATGTACTCACCCCTGGTGTTATTCCCGTAATCGAAGCCTCTTTGGTCTTCCAGATACGAGGTGGTTACCTGTATTTCGTCAACGTGGCGTCTGCCATAGACCTTCGAGGTCTCGCACCTCGAAGGTCTGAGGACAACGGACAGTCATCCATGAAATAACTGTTTCAAGGAACTGATGGGGAATCATCGATTCTGATACGTATGGACAAAAAGTGGCAGGCGAGTCACCCTCACCTGCCACTGCTAAAATGGTTGAACATTAGTCGGACGAATTGTCCGCGCTGTCGGCTTGCGTTTGCTGTGCCGTCGCCAATTTCTGCTTTTCCTCCTCCACCAATACCCGGCGCAAGAACTTACCTACGGCGGACTTGGGGAGCTCTGTGCGGAATTCCACCATCTTAGGCACTTTATATGGCGCCAGCCGCTCTTTGCAAAAGGCGATAATTTCCTCTTGGGTGGCCGTTTCACCTGGCTTGAGGACAATATACGCCTTCACCGTTTCTCCTCGTTTGGGATCCGGGACGCCAGCGACAATGGCCTCCTGGACTTTCGGATGTTCGAAGAGCACCTCTTCTACTTCGCGTGGAACGATGTTATAGCCAGAAGCAATGATCAAATCTTTCTTGCGATCGACGATATAAAAATACCCCTCTTCGTCCATTTTGGCGATATCTCCCGTGTATAGCCAGCCTTCATCGTCCTTGACATTCTTGGTCTCCTCAGGCCGATTCCAATATCCGACCATTACTTGCGGTCCGCGTACGGCCAATTCTCCCTCTTCCCCAACGCCTAAAGGCTGGAATTTGCCTTTTTCATCGGGGTCCAATGAGACGATGCGCGCTTCGACATCTGGGAAGGGAAGCCCAATAGAACCCGCCTTTGATTTTCCATAGATGGGATTGGCGTGGGTAACGGGCGCAGCCTCGGTTAAACCATATCCTTCGCGTAGCTTGCCGCCAGTAAGCGTTTCAAACTTGCGTTGGACCTCAACCGGCATGGGGGCGCCGCCCGAGATGCAAACTTTTACAGAATGCAAATTATAGTTTTGAACATTCTTGTGATTAATGATGGCAATGTAAAGCGTCGGTACACCCGGGAACAGCGTGACCCCTTCTTCCTGGATGATGGTCATCAGCATCTCGATATCTCGGGGGTCGGGCATAACAACGAGCTTGCCGCCCACATAGAGGCTCTCTAGCATCCCTACCGTCATGCCAAAGACGTGGAAAAAGGGAATGGCCCCCATAAAGACTTCTTTGCCATGAGCCATATCGGGCACCCACGCCTCGATCTGCATGATGTCAGCCAGAAGGTTTCGGTGACTGAGCATGGCTGCTTTAGGCAATCCGGTGGTGCCTCCTGTGTACTGGAAGAGCGCTATATCGTCAGGGTCGATAGCGATCTCCGGAGGTTGCGGCGGATTATTGGCGATGAGGGTCTTCATATAATGCACGCCATTGCCTTCTGGAACATCCTCCCATTGACCATGTTTTTGCATGGTGCTTTTGAGAAGATAACTATAAATGGGGTTCATAAAGTCGTTGAGGTGATAGATGATCACCTTTTCGATGTCGGTGTCTTTCTGAATCTCCTGAAGTTTTGGGTAGAGATTGTTCCAGATGACGACCGCCTTGGCACCCGAATCCGTGAATTGATGGTGCATTTCCCGGGGAGTGTAAATGGGGTTGGTGTTGACCACAATAGCCCCGAGTCTTATCGTGGCCAAAAACGCGATCACCGTGCCTGGCGAGTTGGGTACCTGGATTGCCACGCGGTCGCCCTTCTTGATGCCCATCCCCGCCATGGCTGTGGCCAGCCGGTTGACCATGTCTTCCAGTTCCCGATAGGTGAGTTTTACCCCCAGCTTGAAGCCCAATGGCAGATATTTCAGAATCATCCGTAATGCAATTTGATCGGGATAATTCTTGAACGCGTCACTGAGTAATGTCCACAGATCAACCTCGGGGTAATCGATAGAGGCGGGCACCCCTTCATCATAAAACTGGAGCCATGGTTTTTCCATTGTAGTCTCTCCTTTGAGTCTGGAAAAGAAGGGCGCTTTGCAAAAGATCACGGATATCGCGCGTTTGTCGAGGCGAGATATCCTATTGTCTACAAAAAAACATCATGCAACAGGTCGTAGCATGTTCATTATAACGGAACCATTTTGTTTTCGTCAATCGTCCTGGAATCATTCTCTTTCACGCAATGGTGGAGTGCCGAGGATCGCATGGGGTTTTGTTCCGGTGCGCCAATGTGATGGTGGATCACGGTTCTTCATGAAATCGTTATATTTTTGTTAAACATCTGTCATAAGGTTTTGCGAAACTGAGCTCAAGGATCAAGGAGATTGTCGTTTTCCGTTCGGAGTTTGATTTCCTCCCTGGCGAGAGGCCGATGATGGTCTGTTGTCCGCCCCAGCATCCGCATCAAGGAGTCGTCTATGACCAGACTTTTGAGGTTTTCGTTGTTCGCTTTTCTGATGATGTTGCTTTCAGCATTACTCGCAGCTTGCGGCAGCACCCAGCAGAGTCGACTTGTTCCCACACCTGCAGGCGTTCCTCAGGGCAAGCCCACCTTTGTTTATTTGTGGACGTTTCCCTGAGCTGCTTGAGAACAGACTGAGCCCATCGTGAATGGGTTAGAGCAGGAATATGCTGGGCGCATCGTCTTTCAAAAATTGAATGCCGATGAACCCGATGGTCGCGCTGCGCTAAAGGCGTATCAGGCGCCCGGACATCCTACAGTCGTCCTACTTGATGAACAGGGTCGACAGGTATGGATGCGCACCGGCGCTATGCCCAAGGAAGTCTACCTGGAAGGTATCAAAACATTACTCTCTGGCCCGTAATCGGGCGCATAAAAGCGTAAAAGGATGTTCAAAATGAAACGCTATCGCTCACCTTTTGTTGTGTTGGGCCTGTTGGTTTTGGTCGTGATACTGGCCGCTTGCTCGACACCAACCACGAACCAACCATCTGAAGCATCGCAAGCACAGCAAAATCCCGTCGAAGAAGCCTCTGCGCCACAACTTCCCACCAAGATTGTGGTGTATAAATCGCCAACCTGTGGCTGCTGTGGTGAGTGGACCAAACACATGGAAGAGAATGGGTTTGACGTGGAAGTGAAGGATGTGACAGATCTGGCATCGGTGAAAGCGCGATTCAACGTCCCTGATAGTCTGCAGTCCTGTCATACCGCGTTGATTGGGGACTATGTGATTGAGGGCCATGTCCCAGCTGTCGAGGTGCAACGGTTGCTCCAACAACGGCCAGAGAAAGTCATTGGCCTGGCTGTGCCCGGCATGCCCTCTGGCGCACCGGGCATGAACTACGGTTCCCCCAGCCAGCCTTACGAGGTCATTGCTTTTGAGGACGGTGGCGGCACAGAAGTGTTCGCAAGCTACGGTCCGTAATTTTCAATCCCCACTCCATTGTTGCCATACACACTCGTTGTCTTTACCCAAACGTCCCACACACGTCTGAGAGGATGCGTACTCGCGGCCCCGGAACGCCAACATCTTGGTGTTCCGGGCGTCGCCGCGTCAGACCATCAGGCGTTTCCATTCTCCATCATAAAAAAGGTTGTCATATGTCGAAACGCCCCTTGATCTTCCTTCCCCTATTCTTGCTGAGCGCCATCCTGCTGTTGAGTGCATGCACGATGGGCACGGAACCATCTGACTCCCAAGCCATCGCTGCGGCCGTTGAAGCCACCTTAACCGCCGTTGCGGTTGATGTCACAGCCCAACCATCACCTCAGACCACCCCTTCCCAATCCTCCCAGGATGAGAACCCAAAGGAGGATGCAGTCAATCTGGTCCTGCCTCCGAAAGTGGATGGATTCGCACCTGCGGCTCGTCCTGCAAGCGCCAAAGGCGACCCCAACGCGCCGGTGGTGATCTATGAATGGTCGGACTATACCTGACCTTATTGTGGCCGCTTCTTTAGCGAAGTGGCTCCGCTTCTGGATGAAGCGTACATTCAGACCGGTAAAGTCTATTTTGTTTACAAAGAATTTCCTGTGCTGGGACGCACCTCCATTACGGCCAGTTACGCATCGCAATGTGCGGCGGAGCAAGATCAATTTTGGCCAATGCATGATTGGTTGTTTAACAATGTGCGGAACATCAACGAATCGTCAGTCAAACAAGCCGCTCGAGAGTTGGGATTGGATGGTGTGGCGTTTGATCAATGCTTTGATAATCAGACCCCCCGCCAACGAATTCAAGAGGATTTTGATGAGGGGCGTCGATGGGGCGCACGAGGCACGCCTACGTTCTTCATAAATGGTCGCATTATCGGTGGGCTTTTGCCAAAGACTCAGTTTTTCCAAATCGTCGATGCGGTGTTGGCAGAGGCTGAAGGGCAGGCGTTGCCAGAAGGCGTGGTGGCGCCCCCTCCTGAACCCACGCCCGATTTATCGTTTGCGCCTGAAATCTTTGCCGTGCTAGGCGATGTCAATGCGCCCGTGACGATCGTCGAATTCTCAGATTATCAATGCCCCTTTTGTCTCCGATATTTTCAGCAAACTTTCGAAGCCATCAAACAAAATTTCGTTGACACAGGCAAGGTACGGTACGTGTTCAAAGATTTTCCTATCACCCAAATTCATCCTCAAGCCCCAAAAGCAGCGGAGTCAGCAGAATGCGCTGGTGAACAGGGCCGCTACTGGGACATGCACGATCGGTTATTTCAAGGACAGCAAGCGGAGTGGAATCAGAACCCCGATGCTCTGTCGATCTTCTATGGGTATGCTGAGGAGCTCGATTTGGACATGAATGCGTTTAGAGAGTGTGTGGAGAGCGGCAGATACACGGATGAAGTGGCCTCTGATCTCAACGAAGGCATGCGAGCGGGCGTCACGGGCACTCCCACCTTTTTTATCAATGGGCAAAAAATTGTCGGCGCTCAGCCCTATGCCGTTTTTGAACAGGTAGTCCAATCTATATTGGCGGAAAGTCCATAAATGGGATGTGCGTGGAGCTTTGTCGGGCCGCCAGCTGCGTGGCTGTGACCCGTAGAAGCATCTTTCTGAACTGCCATGGGCGCCTCGGCAGGCCAATGGTGATGCGTTACTGGAGCACAGGTTCGAGACGATGGATGTTCTCTCTTCTCCTTTCTTCGTCTATCGTCTCGCGCACGCAGGAGATTTGACCTTTCAATCTAGCGATCAGTACCACCGCATGATTTGCTGGTTTTAGAAATCCCGAGCGATCATTCAAAGGCTGCAATCCTGAAAAATTCGTGTTATTATTGCGTCATACGGCATAATGGTAATCTGCCAACAAGCCCGCTTATCGAAGATGGCTAACGAGACACAGAACGCCCAGAGGAGAAAAGCTGGCTTTTTGCAATGACATGTTTTTCAAAACTGTGCCATCCTATCAGAAGGAGTAGACAATGCGCTCATTACTCATCCGGTGGGGCATCATTGCCCTGGCTGTTTGGATCACGTCCCTGATCCTTCCCGGCATGACGATTCAGGAAGGTGTCGTGGGGGTTTTGTTGGTTTCGTTGGTGTTCGGCCTAGTCAACGCCGTCATCAAACCCATCGTTAAGTTGCTGACATGCCCACTGGTCATTTTAACCTTGGGATTGTTTACCCTGGTTATCAATATGTTGATGCTGCTTTTGGTGGAATTCTTCTTGCCCAACTATCTGCAACTGGAAGGATTCTTTACACCTTTTATCGCTGCATTGTTGATTTCCATTGTGAGTGCGGTGTTAGATATGCTCCTTCCTGACGGGAAATAAGATAAACGTTTTCCACGTCATATTGACGCAGGGATTCACGTCAAGTCGCACAATGTGTGGCGCGGCTTGACGTGAGACGCCCTTGATTTCGTGGATTGAAGAGGATGCATAGGGCCGCGGTGGAGGGAAGCGGGCATGGAGGGGCGTGATTTTGCTGGAATGGTGAAAAAGTTGGCCTGCAGTCGTTAGATTTTTACACGCTGCTCATGATATACTTGAGATGATGTCCTGATTTGAAATGCATAGGCATTGTTACGCTCTGAACTCAATGGAGAGCTTCCCATGAGCATTCCTAAAACCATGCGCGCCGTTGTCAAGCCGGAAGATTCCCCCGGCTTGGTAATGCGAGAGGCGCCAGTGCCTCGACCAGGGCCGCGAGAGGTGTTGATTAAGGTGAAAGCGACGTCGATTTGTGGCACGGATCTACATATCTTTCGATGGGACCCCTGGGCAAGAAGCCGTATTAAACCTCCAATTATTGTAGGTCATGAATTTAGCGGCATTGTCGTTGAGACGGGCAAGATGGTGCATGAGGTCAAAGAGGGCGATTTTGTGTCCGCTGAAAGTCACATCATTTGTCATGTTTGCCAGGAGTGCCGCACAGGAAAGGGGCATTTGTGCCAGAACACCAAGATTATTGGCGTCGATCGTGATGGATGCTGGGCGGATTATATCGTGATGCCTGCCGAGAATATGTGGCGGAATCCTGCCAATATGCCCTATGAAGTGGCCAGTTTGCAAGAGAATTTTGGCAATGCCGTGCACACGGCGTTTTCCACCGATCTGACTGCCCG
Source organism: Anaerolineae bacterium (assembly GCA_015485435.1). Lineage (GTDB taxonomy): Bacteria > Chloroflexota > Anaerolineae > J102 > J102 > M2005. Next base: position 14,399 of record WFTO01000331.1, read on the forward strand.
GCGAGTGCTGGTGACAGGTTGCGGTCCGGTGGGGCTGATGACCATTATGGTGGCCAAAGCCGCGGGCGCTCACACCATCTATGCCACCGATATTTCAAATTATCGATTGGACATGGCACGTAAGCTCGGAGCGGATTTTGCCATCAATGTCACGCAAGAAAACGCACAGCAGATCATCATGGACGACTCACAAGGGGAAGGGGTGGATGTGTTGTTGGAGATGTCGGGAGCGCCGCAAGCTGCAGACCTCGGCTTTAAGGTCTTAAAGCCTGGTGGAGAGGCCTCGCTTCTGGGGCTTTATCCGTCCGATATCCCTTTTGATATGAACAACGGTGTGATCTTCAAAGGAGCCACCGTCCGTGGCATTATCGGCCGTGAGATTTGGGGCACCTGGTATCGGACAAAGGGGTTGCTCTCCCGCGGCCTGGTGGACCTTTCTCAAATCATCACCCACCGTTTCGCTTTAGAAGATTTTCAAATGGCCATCCAGGTCATGCAGAGTGGCCGCAGCGGCAAGGTGATTATGTTCCCCGAAGGAGTGCCTGAGGAGATGCAATCGCCAGATAAGGTTGTGGTCCATTGAGAAGGTTTTTCTTAAAAGACTCACCTCTCTAACACCTTTTTCTCCAACTGGGAGGTTCAACAACATGGCTGATAAACTGGATTTTATTGTCGAAGAACTTGAGCGCTTGAAGGCTGAGCATTTGTTTATTCAAATCCGCACCATTGAGTCTCCTGCCGATGGCTGGATGGTGGTGGACGGGAAGCGCGTCCTCAATTTTTGCACCAACAACTACTTAGGGTTGGCCAATCATCCGCGATTGAAGGAGGCGGCGAAGAAGGCAGTTGATGAATGGGGCGTGGGGCCGGCTGCTGTACGTACGATTGCTGGTACCACGCGATTGCACTTGCAGTTAGAGAAGCGTTTGGCTGCCTTCAAAGGCGTTGAAGACGCGCTTTTCGTTCAAAGTGGGTTCAACGCCAATCAGGCGGCGATTCCGCCACTTGTTGGCAAGGGAGATGTGATTTTCTCCGACCGTTTGAATCACGCCTCGATTATCGATGGCGCCAGACTATCGCGGGCCAAGATCATCGTATATGAGCATTGTGATGTCGAAGACTTAGAGGCCAAAGTCAAAGAGCATTTGCCGCAATACCGACGCGGTCTGGTGGTGACGGACGGGGTGTTTAGCATGGATGGGGATATTGCACCACTGGATAAGATTTATGAAGTGGCTGAAAAGTATGGGTTGATGACGATGGTGGATGACGCTCATGGCGAGGGTGTGCTGGGACGTGGCGGCCGAGGCATCGTCGATCACTTTGGCCTTCATGGAAAGTTTGACGTCGAAATAGGCACCTTGTCTAAGGCGTTTGGTGTGGTAGGCGGGGTGATTGCGGGAAAGAAGATCATTGTGGATTACATCCGTCAGAAGGCTCGGCCCTTCCTCTTTTCGAGCGCCCCGACTCCGGCGGATACGGCGGCGTGTTTGGCCGCAGTGGATATTCTGGAAGAGAGCGAGGAATTGGTTGAGCGATTATGGGAGAACGCGCGTTATCTCAAAGCCGGCATGGATGCATTAGGTTTCGACACCGGTCACAGCCAGACGCCCATTCTGCCCATCATGTTGGGTGATGCAGGATTGGCGAAGGCGTTCAGTCAACGCTTGTTTGAAAATGGCGTCTTTGCCATGGGTATTGGCTATCCCACGGTTCCGAAAGGTCAGGCGCGCATTCGGGTCATGAATACCGCCGCTCACACCAAAGAGGACCTGGACTTTGGGCTTGAGGTCTTTGCCAAGGTCGGACGCGAATTGGGTGTGATTGCATAATCGACAACTTAAACCCAATATCCTGTAAAAATTCTCAAAGGAGCATTGTTTCATGCAAAAAAAGATCCTTCCCGACCGCAATCTTGCTTTTGATTTGGCCCGTGTCACCGAGGCAGCGGCGCTTGCCGCTGGCCGTTGGGTGGGGCGAGGCAACAAGGAGGCGGCCGATCAGGCCGCTGTTGACGCCATGCGTGTGGTGTTGAACAATATCGATATGGATGGGATCGTGGTGATTGGTGAGGGAGAAAAGGATGAGGCCCCAATGCTGTACAATGGCGAGCGTTTGGGCGCAGGCGTTCCGCCCGAAGTGGATATCGCTGTCGACCCCATTGATGGCACGACCCTGACCGCCAAAGGCCTGCCAGGCGCGTTGGCGGTCGTGGCAATGGCGGAACGAGGCACCATGTACAACCCCTCGCACATTGTGTACATGAACAAGATCGCGGTAGGACCGGAAGCGCGAGATATGATCGATATCAATGCGCCGGTGGATGTCAACATTCGGCGCGTGGCCCGGGCGTTGCGAAAAGAGCCCCGTGATATCACGGTCATGGTGTTGGATCGACCCCGACATGCCCAGCTAATTGCGGAAATTCGAGCTACTGGCGCTCGCATCCTTCTTATCTCGGATGGCGACGTGGCCGCAGCCATTGCCACGGCTCAGGAAGATTCGGGGGTGGATATGTTGATGGGCATCGGCGGTTCTCCTGAGGCGGTTATCTCTGCAGCTGCTTTGAAGTGCATGGGGGGCGACATGCAGTGTAAACTCTGGCCGCGTAATGAGGATGAGCGCCAGAAGGCCATCACCGAGGGGCTCGACCTGGATCGCGTGTTGACTATTGATGATCTGGTCCAGGGGGATAACGTCTTCTTTGCCGCTACGGGCATCACTTCGGGCGCGTTGCTGCGAGGTGTGCGTTATGTGGGTGGCGGCGCCATCACGCAAAGCCTGGTCATGCGTTCAAAATCAGGCACCATTCGCTTGATCAATTCACGACACCGCCTGGAAAAACTTCGTAGATTTAGCGCAATCGATTATAGTTAAGGGGAATGTTGACTGTCCTCGACGAAGACACAAAGGGCGTGCGAAGGCTGAGGCGCATTGTAGCATTCGGCATCTCTTTGTGTCTTCGTTGTTTTTAGAACTGAATGTTAGGCAAACTCCATCGACGAAACCCCCTCACTTTCGTCCAACTTGTCGCGTCATAAAACAGATTACCGATCGATACGCCCTTACTTCATTGACAGAAAGATAACCCCCTATGCCTGAGCACGTCGCTGTCATCGACCTGGGTTCCAACACAACCCGAATGGTTATTTACGAATACGAGCGGGACCGCTATTTTCGCCTGGAGGATGAGATCCGGGAAGTTGTTCGCTTGCGCCAGGGGATGGGGCGCACCAATGTGTTACGGGCAGCAGCCATTCAGCGGGCGATCAATGCCATGCGGATGTTCAAAGAGCTGGCCGAGGGGCAGGGCGTCAGCAAAGTGATCGTGGTGGCGACTAGCGCAGTCAGAGACGCTGTGAATCGTGACTCCTTCCTTGCGCGCGTTCAAGCTGAGACCGGTTGGAATTTGCGTTTGTTAAGTGGAGAAGAGGAAGGCTATTACGGGGCGTTGGGCGCGATCAACGCCACCTGTTTGCATCAGGGGTTTGTTGTAGACCTTGGCGGAGGCAGTGTGCAAATCATTGAGGTTCGTGGCGGAATTCCTCAGCGTTCGGTCAGCCTTCCCTTGGGCGCATTGCGGCTTTCTGAGCTCTTCCTTAGCCCCGACAAAATTTCTCCCACGCAGGTTGATGAGCTCAAGGCGTTTATTCGCGAGCAATTGGCCCAGGTTGACTGGTTCAAAGCCAAGCCCGGGGATCAGCTGGTCGCGATCGGAGGCGCCATCCGCAATCTAGGCAAAATCGACCAGGTCAAGAAACGTTATCCCCTCGATAGCATTCACGGTTACCGATTGGCGGCGCAGGATGTCGCCTTGATGGCCGATCAGCTCTGGCGATTATCGTTGAAAAAGCGTCGAGGTATCGGTGGTTTGCGTTCGGATCGAGCTGACATCATTCCCGCGGCGGCGATTGCTTATGACCTGTTATTAACCTATGGTGGTTTCGCAGAAGTGATCATTAGTCGGCCCGGGCTGCGCGAAGGGTTATTTTTTGAACATTTTCTTTCTCATCTGCCGCAACCCATCTTCCCCAATTTACGTCGGTTCAGTATTCTCAATCTCGCCCGCATTTTCGGTTTTGACGATCCGCACAGTCGACATGTCGCTTTTTTAGCGAGACGTCTATTCGACGATCTGCAGCCGGTGCATGGGTTATCCCAAGAGTACCGGGAGATCTTATGGGCGGCGAGCATTCTGCATGATATTGGCGCCATTATCAACTATCCCTACCATCACCGCCACTCCTATTACATCATTCTCAATTACACACTGTTTGGATATAGTCCACGCGAACTGGCGATGATAGCGCTCATCGCACGCTATCATCGCAGCAAAGGCAGCCCTAAGCCTCGCGATCTGAAAACACTCTTGACCGCAGAAGACGCTCGCGCGTTGGTGATTCTCTCGGGAATTATTCGTCTGGCTGAATATCTTGAGCGAGGGCGCCGGCAGATTATTCGGGACTTGCGTTGTCACGTGGACATTGAGAATGGATGGGTGCAGATCGAGGCGCTTGCTACGGGAAACGCTGCTATCGAGCTTTGGGAAGCTGAACGGAATCTCGATTTGCTAAGTCAGGCGCTGGGGATGGAGGTCGAGTTGGTCGAGGGTATTTGGTTGGATTAGGGACCTGTCTCAACAGGCGGATGTGTGTTTTTTCGGCCTGTTCTGTCGCTGCAAGTTACATGCTGAGCGAAAGATGCCCCCATGCGGTGTTCTTCTTCAACCATCATGGGGCGATGGAGGCAAGTCCCGGTCGCAAGGCTGTAATCGAGCTAATCCTGGCTTAGTCCTTTATCTTTTAACACATCGGGGTAAAGGGCTTCGGCCTGGCGAAACAGGTCGGCCAACTTCATGGCCTTGAAAATGGAGCCTTTGGTTTTGATCTTCCCGCTGAAGTAGGCATCGCGCAACCGGACAGTGCCCAATAAAATGTGGTGGAGAAGGTCGGCATCCAGATGAATAGCCAAATCTGGCTTTGTGTCATCCGGTGTAAAGATCAGTTTGACGGGCTTCTTTCGACCGTCTAACCTGAGAAATGTCTTGGGGCGATCTAGGTAAATATTGACGATCATGTGGTTGTTCACGAATTCGTCTGCAGCGCCTGGCGTGGCGTTCAGTCGCCGAAATACTTCTTGCATGACGGATTGCAGGGTTTTTGCATCAGGATAAATGGGCATGGCATTGCTCAAAATGATGTGAATAAGCGTGGAGGGAGATTGATATTGGTTGGCTGTTTAGATGTTAACGTGAGAGCTTCGGTTTCAAGGCTGCCCGGTTTGAGTATCTTGGTAGCGGGCAACAAACGCCCAACGGGTGAATTCCTGTCTGAAAAGCCTGGGCACCACAGCGCAGTCTAAGGATGAATGGACTCTCGTGATGACGCATGATTGGGCGTTGCTAGGGATCGTTCTCTGTCAATAAGGGCATGGCTCCAAAAAAGATGGTTGATTCATTGTACCGAAATTCCGGCAGGATATCGAATCTGTTTCTTTGTCCCGGATGCGTTTCAAGGGGTGATTTGGTGGGCCTGAACCCATCTTTCATGGGCTGCGTTCTTGAGAAGTGCGTCGTTTGTTGGCCAGGGCGGTTTGGAGCGGCATGTTGGCAGGGAAATTACATTCGTTATTGTGAATGCTTTTGTGAACTTCTTTGCTTCGTGGTAAATTCATAAAATGCCTACGGGGCCAATTCCTGTTTTGTTCATCTCCTTTTTCTACAGATTTTTTGTTGTAAAGCAGTCAGTATTGGTTGTAACGTGTAAGTTGTCGATTTATCATGACGTTATGAGTCATCAACAAGACATTTTTTCTTCAATCTCATAAAGAGAGCTGATTACATGCAGGCTTCAAACAAACCTCCTTTCAATTCAATGGATGATATGACTGGGGATTTCGTTCGAATCAATCAAGATGTTTCGTATCAAAACATTGTTGCATCTGGCATTGGGATTGCGGTTGGTGTGGGCGTCATGGCTTTGGTTGGGGGGTTGGTTTTTACTTACGATTCACAAATCAGCCTCTCTGGATACCTGCTGTTGATTTTGTTGGTGACGCCGCTTTTGCTGAGTTATGCTGAACGGATTGAGGGGATTGATGGTCGTGGGGGGTTGTATGGCTTGGTCCGCAGTCGACATGGATTGACGCTTTCTTTTTTGGTAGGATGGCTTGAAATTGCCGGTTATACCACAGTGATTGTCTTGCTGGCCCGTACGGCGGGTATGTATGGGCTGTCAATTTATCAGGCCTTTGGAGGCGTTAGCGAAGTCAATCTTTCCACTCTGACTCTAGGTGTGGTGGCGCTTGTCATCATTTTGGAAATCGCGGGCATCCATGGCAGTCGTAAATTGAATACATGGCTGGCTTATGCGGGGTTGGTGTTTTTGAGCGCTCTCGCCATGTTCAGTCTGATCCAGGATGCTGGCAGACTCGAGCATGTATCGGCATCGTTGCGGCCCATCGCACCTTTTAAGTTGTCTGCTTTACTGCTGAGCAGTTTTTGGGGCGTGATCCTTATTTTCGGCGATCGACATCGGGTGCTCAGGAGGGGAGGGAATTCGCTGTCTCGCGCTGGCTGGATGATTATGTTGGTGGTTATCGGCTTAGGGATGTTGCTTTCTGTAGCGATTTTGCCCGTCGCAGACCCCGAGGCGATTGCAAAGACTCTTACGGTAAATGATCTTTCCGCGATCATTTATACAGGTGAGCCGATCTATACCGTGTTGATAGGAGCTTTTGCTTTATTGATCGCGTTTATGGGAGTGCGCCGCGGCTTGCAGGCTAGCGCTGAGGTTATGTCGCGAATGACCGTAGATGGATATTTCCCACAGACATTTAACTATCAGGTCCATCGGGCGGTTTTCCCTCCCCTGTTATTTGTGGCTATTTTGGCGACCGGACTCGTGTTTATCACCGAGACGTTGACAATGGCGGGGATGGCCGCTGCCTTCTTGTTGGGAGCCACCATATTGATCCATGCTCCTGATATCATCCTGCCAGAACCGAGCCTTCCCAAAAAACGTTCCATTCATCTACCCTACCATCCTCTTTTCCCGGCGCTAACCGTGGTCGTAGCCACTCTGGCCATTGTGAATTTACCATCAGATACACTGAAATGGTCGGGGGGATGGTTGTTGCTGGGTAGCGTTTTACTCGGTTCGTATGCCTATGGTCGCGCGTTGAAAGCGCGGGCGAGAAAGCGCACCTTTGCAGAAGAAGCGGAAGCGCCATCCGCCAAACCGGTCGTAGGCGAAGCTGTCAGCAAAGAAGGTTCGACCGTGCTTGTCTTGTTTCAAAAACGTGCTTCATTGCCAGCGTTGTTGACTATGGGCGTCCGTCTTGCCGGCCAGATGCAGAAGCCCCTCATCGTCATGCAGATCGCTGAAGTTCCTGACGATCTCTCTGAAGAGGAGCGACGTTGGCGGGGCGTGCAGCAATGGAAGGTGCTTGTGGCGGATATTGCCTCCCATCATCCTTCGGCTCAGGCAGATGGCGTTAGTGCTATGGTTCGGGTGGCGCACGATCCGATTCTTGGGGCGGTCAATGCGATCGAGGAGCTGCAGCCAGATTATGTGTTGATTGCTCCCGACTTTCTGGTCGATGATCCCGCGCAAAATTTTGAACATTATGACGCCATTCTTCGCAAAACGTCAAGCCATGTTGTATTCCTCAACCAATACCCCGCGATGCAATCATTACAGCGGATCGCTGTGTTTATGGATTCTGGGTTGCAGGGGAGCATCACATTGAGCTTGGCGCAGGCATTCTTATCCCCACAAGGGATCATTGAGGTCGTTCATGTGCTTTCACCTGATGTTTCGGAGGAGGAGGAGCAAACAGCAAAGAGGCGCATTGAGGCTATTTTGGCAAAGGATGGATATGACGCTTTATCTTCTAAGGTTCGAGTCGTGCGGGCGTCTTCGTTTGAAGAAGGCGTGGCTAACGTGTCGCTCGAGGCAGATTTGGTGATCCTTGCGGCCACAAAGAACTTCATGACTCGTCGTGCGACCTTTGACGGCGTCATTGCCCATGTGTTTTTGTCGGCGTCGACTCCAGTAATGTTGGCGTCCAAGTATGAACCTCTTCGTTTCGCCTGGTTTTCCAGGCTTTGGGAAGCATTCACCCGGCCTTTACCAAAGTTAACTTTAGAAGAGCGCGAGGAGGCGGCTCGGAGTATCATTGCTGGGGCGGACCCAACCGTTGATTTCTTTATCCTGATTCTGCTTTCGGCGGGGATTGCCACCTACGGCCTATTGCAAAACAGTGGCGCGGTCATCATTGGAGCCATGTTGGTGGCGCCCTTAATGAGTCCGATTGTGGCCATGGCGATGAGCATGGTTCAGGGCAAAGTCAAAAATCTGGGCATCGCTGCCCAATCCACGGCGCAAGGCGTTCTTTTGGCCATTGCGGTGGGGGCAGTGTTGACATTCTTTTCCCCAATCAAAAATCCAACCAACGAGATCATGGCGCGTGTCAGCCCCAATTTGCTCGATTTGAGCATCGCGTTTCTATCGGGCGCGGCGGGCGCGTATGCCATGTCTCGCAAAAGTATCGCTTCGGCGTTACCTGGCGTCTCGATCGCTGTGGCTTTGGTACCTCCGTTGGCTGTGGTCGGTTTCGGTTTCGCATCTGCCGACCTCAACATTGCTTTCGGCGCACTCCTCCTGTTTTTCACCAACTTGATAGCCATCGTTTTCGCCGCCTCGTTGGTTTTCATTGCCCTGGATTTCCTTTCCACCGAAAAGCAGACCTGGGGAGAGATTGTTCGAGGCCTGAAAGTGACGCTGGTTTTTCTTGTATTGGTTATTGTGATTTTAGGTTGGGTCACCTTTAAAACCGTGGATGAACAAAAAAAGCTGCGAGCGATCGATCAAGTGTTGAACAAAACGCTTTATTCAACCAGTTTTAAACCTGTGACGACTGATATTCAAGAAAACAAATATGGTTATACCATTAAGGTAACAGTATTGAGTTATGATAGACCGCTCAGCTCTGCTGAGGTAGAGCAATTGGGAAAGGATTTGGAGGATGCTGTGGGAGCGCCCGTGAATGCAGACATTATCACCATCCCCGCTCAAGAGGCCAGCGTGAATTTTGAGACAGCAACGACCGCCATTCAAATTGAGGAGGCCATTCGCGATCAGTTGGAGCCTTTGCCTATTGAACTGTTAAGTGTCGAAGTAGTTCCCGCACCGGAAAGTTTTTCGGCCACGTTATCGGTGCTCGAATTACACCCCAACAGTATGACCGCGGATGTGGTGAATCGGATGGAGGCGTCGCTCTCTCAGCAATTTCTCAAACCAGTGAAACTTCAGGTTTATGTCATTCCTGCACAAAAGCTGGAATCGCCGGGCTTGTTGAATGTTCCCACACCCATCGCCACTGGCGTTCCTTAAGAGGGGAGAAAGCGGGGCCTTTTTGGGACTGTTGTTGCCGAAACGCACATTATTTCCCTCCCCATAACATTTGGATGGTGAACACTGCGCCTTCGAATAGAATCGTAACCGCAGCGATCGAGACGATAAACACTGCGACCACCACTAAGGGGAAAAGAAGACTTCGCCATCCGCGTAACTTATGGGCCTGAACGCCCGCAATCCATACAGCCATGATGGTAAGAAGCAACGTAATCAATCTGGCTAAATCGCCGATGACGGGGAGCAAGGCAAGTATGCTGAAAAATCGGGTTGTGAATGCAAAACCAACCGTTCGCAGGGTGGCGGTGAAGTCTCCTTTCCCTCCTAGAAGTCGACCGGTGATATGCACAAAGAAGACCAACAGCAGTGCCGCGAGCAATTCGATAGGAATCTCCCAAAGGTCGTAGAGACCATGGGTAGTGAAGCCGCCGAACAGGGCCCCCAATAGCAATGCCAATAACGCTGGGCCCGTCAAATATGGATTGGCGGCGATATCGCGATAGGCGCCAATATCGAGCACCATTGCCCTTAGCATCTTACCCACCCAGCCTTGGTTAAAGGCAAATCCCTTGGCAAAGGTCGACCAGGACCAAACATCCACGGACGATGTAACCGCTTTACGGCGCTGAAAGGCCATATCCTTGGGCGCTTTTTCGCGATAGTCGTTGAGGATGACATAGATATCTTTGGAATTAATTGTGGGAAAGATTTCCAGATTGGGCGGATGGAAAAGGAATGGATCGGTTTGTTCGCCTCCCATACCGCCATGATTGCCGATCAATTCCTCCATGGCGGCGACAGTGCCATCAGGAAAAAGCGTGCTATTAACAATGAGATCACCCGCATGGGGGAAGTCAGCAATGCGTTGCATCTGGGCAGCACGCAAATCAGGATCGCCGAACATGGCCATGGGGTCCTCGCCATCGATTTCCCCAGTATGCAGGTTACGAGTTCCACGTTTACCCATGGCAATGGGTTGACCCTGGCTGTTATACCCTACCAGGACCCCAATACCTTCATGTTGGACCATCGCCGCCACCATACCGGGGTAAATCTCGTTTAATTCGTCTAAGGTCAATTTACGGTTGGCAAGGTCAAAATAGACCTGGGCTATGTTGCCGCTTCCACAAACAGTGATATTGGCAGCCTCTTTTCCCATGAACCCGATGTCTTTGATATCGATGCGTGTAGGATCGGGGTCTGGGAAAAGGGTCTTGGCGCCGTCGATGATCTTATCGCCCACCATCCCTGTGTTGCCGTGAGCCTGAATATTTTCTAATTCTGCATTCATGGCCGAAATGGAGAGGCTTCCCTCATCACCCCCCATGGATGCTTGCACGGTGATATGATCAGGGATCAAGCTTTCGATATAAGTTTTGAGATCGTAACCGTACCGTTGTTTGAACGTAGCCCCGAAAGATTGACCGTGGTCAGAAAGAACAACGACGTTGTAAGGACGGGGCGCTTTATGTTCGATAATGTCGAGCATAGAGGAAATGACATTGTCGTATTGTTTCAGCACGCCGAAAGCATCTGAACTCCATGGGCCCGAATGATGAGCGACTTCGTCGTAACCGGGCCAGGTTACGTAAATCGAAGGTGCACCTCGTAGCAACTCCAGGCCTGTGAGATAGCCGGAAACATCGCGCATGAAAACCACGGTCGCAGCCCGCAGAAAGGGATATCCGCCACGCAATCGATTGAGTCGGGGCTGGACGTTTTTTACGACGGCTTTGGCATATTGCCAGACCTCCACCAGAACTTCCCACAAGAAAAGCGTGATGACTCGCACCAAAAAGTATGGATTTAACAAAAGCAGAGAAATATCTTGTGCCCTTTCTGAACGCTCCTGTTCGTTCTTGGCCTTGAGATCAGCCAGGGTAAGCAGAGAACGCCGGGCGTCGCCATTCAACATGTTGTTGATGCTAGCGCCTCCACGCATCAGACCCTGGCCGCGCGCATAGCGTGCGTTGATTTCAGCTGCGTCATGCCCAGACACGTATAATTTTCGTTTGTCTTTGTCGTACCAGCGAAAGGCGGGAATGTCGTAATTATCACCAAACATAATCCCTGCCTGACATGCAGAGGTCTGGGAGGGCAGGCCGCAATCTAATTGACTGAGAACATAGCCGTGGGCTTCTATTAACCGTTTGAATGTGGGGAGGATACCTTTTTCGATGGCGTGTTTGACATGCCAATAGCTCAGTCCATCAATCTCTATCATGAGCAGACCCGGTTTTGAAAAATCCTCATTTTCATAGATTTTACGGGCCGCTAATTTTTCAACCACGCCTTGGTAGAAGGAGTCGCTGTCGTCAATGGTAATCACTGTGGTGATGGCGGTATTGACGATGCCAAGGAGAAGCCCACCCAGGATGGATGTCCAAAAACCATCGATAGTAAAGCCAGGAATCAAATGGCTGGTAATGAGAAGCGTGACTGCATTTACCAAGAAACCGGCGAGGAAAACCACCACGAAACCTAAGGGAATCGATATCAACAGGATGACAGGACGAATAAGTAAGTTGACGACACCAAGCATCAGCGCAGCCGCAGCCGCAACCCCGAAACGTGACACATCTCCCACCGATGCGATAGTCATTCCCTGTAAGGTCCACGCTACGAGAAAGAGGGAAAGAGTGTCTATGAACCAAACTATCAGTAACCGCAAAATGACTTTGAAAAATGAAATGAATGCTTGCATGAAAAGGTTTTACAAGTGGAGAAAAAATGGAGATTGAACAGACATGAAAAAAGTGAGAGGACCAACCGGATGCATAACGTAGCACAGTGGTTGAAAAGGAGCCGTTCTTTTCTTTTGAGTCGCGAATATGTGCCTCACAATTCGACGGCGATCAATCCCATATGCACATTGTACAGATGGCAGGCGACGGGTGGAAGCGCCTACGTGGACTTGCCACCCGTTCCTTGCCGCCTGCCACCTGTGTTACGCGTTGCCTGTCTTCATCTTTCTTGCTGCGTAAATTCGTTCTAATCCAGGACGCCTGCGTTTTCCCACTCTGGTCCAAAGGTCCGCTTCTGTGTTTTTTCTCAACGCCAGGCTTGAGGGTGATCTTCGCTGACCATATCGGCGAGGTCTGCAGCCGAGGCGTTGATTTCCATCTGCTGCACGGATTTTACCCCAGGGATGACGCAGGTGACCAGGGGATGTTGAAGAGGCCAGGCCAGGGCCCAAACCGCCATGGGCACGCCCTCCGGCACTTCGGTTTTGGCGATCTCTTCGGCTTCGCGTAGTTGTCGTTCGATGTGTTCGGGATCCCATTTGGATCGTACATCATTCGGATCTGTGAATCGATGCCCTGGCTTGTATTTGCCGCTGAGAAATCCACTGGCCAGGGGCACACGGGCGAGGACGCCCAGATCCTGATCTTCAATGTAGGGGAAGATTTGGGTTTCGGGGCGACGGTCAAGTCGATTGTAAACGATCTGAAGAACGCTGGCGCCAACTTCGCTGGCTTTTTGGGCCTGGTGTGAGGGATCGAAGCTCCGACTGGAGCTGATGGAAATGCCGAGGAAGCGTATCTTCCCCGCTTGCACTTGCTTGTCTAGCAGGGTCCAGAGTTCGTCGTTGTCAAACGCATCATTGCCACCCGAATGAAATTGGTAAATATCAATGACATCGGTTTGTAAAGCGCGCAACGAGTCTTCCAGTTGTTTTTGCACCGATTTGGGGGACCAGCTTGGGGTGCGGTTCAGGATGCCGTGAAATTCATGTCCAAACTTGGTGGCAAGAATCCACTTATCGCGCTCTCCGCGAATGGCATTACCGATCAATCGTTCTGAAAGATGGTCGCCATAGCATTCGGCGGTATCGATCAGGTTCACCCCCAGGTCTCGAGCCCGGGCCAGGATGTCGTTGACCTCTTGTTGCGAAAATTGCTTTCCCCATTCACCTCCGAA
>WFTO01000332.1 GCA_015485435.1 Anaerolineae bacterium
CATTTTTACGCCCCATATATCGATGGCAACGCCCATGAATTTGGACCATTTGCTTACCAAACCCTGGCAGAGTCGGACGCAACCTGGCTTTTGCTCGATCGATTTCTCTTCCATCCACTGCGGAAACGAGATGACGTTTTGATCCTCATCAGCGCGGATCATGGGCAAATTCGCGTGGACCCCCGAGACACCATCTACATCAACCTCCTTCCCGAATTCCAAGAGTTGCGTTGCTACCTGCGCGCCAACCAAAAGGGACAGATTCTGCCTCCGGGAGGATCGCCGCGAGATGTGTTCCTATATGTGCGCGAGGCATACGTCGACAAGGCTATGGCGCTCCTGCGCCAGGCTTTGGGAGATCGGGCCGATGTGTTTCTGCTGGAGGATCTTATTGAGGCCGGGCTATTTGGCGTGAATCCGCCATCGAAACACTTCATGAAACGGGCGGGCAATGTCGTGATTTTACCGCGCGGGAATGGCACTGTCTGGTGGTACGAGAAAAACCGATTCGAAATGAAACTGCGTGGCCTTCACGGTGGACTGAGTCGAGACGAAATGGAAATCCCTCTCATTTTCTATCGTCCTTAAAACATGACTCACCGACTTCTTAAGTCGGACAGCAGGCAGGGCGTTTTTGACCGTTTGACCGACGAAACGTGTCCAGTGACCGCCGCCACAACCCTCCTTGAAAACACCAGGCGTATTGTAGTAAAATAGCTTACACTGTGAACCACTTGTTATTCGACATCTCTACATAGGAGGAGATCATGCGCGTTAAACGTTCCTTACTCATTTTGGTGATTCTGGCATTGGTTGGTGTTTTTGCACTCTCGGCTTGCTCGGCGCCAGCAACCCCCACTCAAGAACCACCTCCTCCGCAAGAAGAAAAACCAACGCCTCCACCGGCTGAAGAAGCCATGCAGGGGGAAAAAGAGTTGGAAATCTTCAGTTGGTGGACGGCAGGCGGTGAAGCGGATGGGCTCAACGCCATGTTTGAGATTTTCAAGAAGAAATATCCTGATGTGGAAATCGTCAACGCCACGGTAGCCGGCGGCGCGGGCTCCAACGCCAAAGCTGTGCTCGCCACACGCATGCAAAGTGGCAACCCTCCCGATTCGTTCCAGGTGCACGCCGGTCATGAGCTGATCGACACCTGGGTTGTGGCGGACAAAATGGAGCCGGTCACCGACATTTTCAAAGAAAACGGTTGGCTCGACGTCTTCCCGAAAGACCTCATCGACATCATCTCCTACGAAGGTGAGATTTGGACGGTGCCGGTCAACATCCATCGCTCCAACGTGCTCTGGTATAACAAAGACATTTTTGAGAAAAACGGCCTGGAGCCTCCAAAAAATCTGGATGAGTTCTTCACCGTGGCGGATGCTCTGAAAGCCGCAGGCGTCACCCCCCTGGCGCTGGGCGATAACGGCGTTTGGGCAGATAACCATCTCTTCGAAAGCATTCTTCTCGGCGTGATGGGGCCCGAAAAATACAAGGGGTTGTGGACCGGAGAAACGGATTGGAAAGGCCCAGAGGTCAAGCAAGCCCTGGAAATTTTCGCCAAGATGATGGATTATGTCAACGAAGACCACTCAGCATTGAGTTGGGACCAAGCGGCGCAAATGGTCATCGACGGCGACGCGGCCATGAACATCATGGGCGACTGGGTGGCAGGTTATTACACATCGTTGGACTTAGAGCCAGGCAAAGATTATGGATGGACGCCTTCACCCGGCACAGATGGCGTCTTCCTCATGCTTTCCGACTCCTTCGGATTGCCAAAGGGCGCCCCGCATCCGGTCAACGCCCGTCGTTGGCTGGAGGTTTGTGGCTCCAAAGAAGGACAGGATGCCTTTAATCCACTGAAAGGTTCCATTCCCGCCCGCACCGATGGCGATCGCGAGCTCTATAACTCCTATCTTCAGGCCGCCATGGACGCCTTTGCCAGCAATCCCATCGTGCCGAGCTTCACCCACGGCGCGGCGGCTTCCGAAGGTTGGGTCACCGGCATCAGCGATGCCATGTCGCTTTTTGTGGCCGATCTGAACGTAGATGAAGCCCAAAACAACCTCTATCAGGCCTGTGTCAACGCTGGCGTTTGCTCTGAATAGCCTCCGTGATACAATACGATCCAAAGTAAGAGAGAGCGCCGCCAGCCGGCTCATCACGCTGGCGGCGCTCTTTGCTCTCAAGCGGCATTCAGATTTGTTTCATTGACCCCGTCAGGAGGTTGGAGGGACCTATGAGCCAGGCTCGCAAAGAACGCTGGATCGCCTTTCTCACGCTTTTGCCATCCATCATTTTGCTTGCGATTTTTGTCTATGGGTTTATCGGATGGACGCTGCGGGTGTCACTCTCAGCTTGGGATGGCATCACACCTGACTATACCTGGGTGGGGCTAACGAATTTCAATCATCTGTTCACCAAGGCGGGTGGGGTGTCCGCCGTTCGATTTCGCATCGATCTTTGGAACACGTTGTTCTTCACCATTTTTTTCCTCTTGGGATGCGTCATGGTGGGGCTCATCCTGGCAATTCTCTTAGACCAAAAAATTCGTGGCGAAGGGGTCTTCCGCACGATTTACCTGTTCCCCATGGCCCTATCATTTGTCGTAACTGGCGTAGTCTGGCAGTGGATCTTTGCACCGGGCACGCCAAGCCGTCCACGCGGCATCAACGCACTGTTAGGCCTGTTTGGTCTCGAACAACTACAATGGCGCTGGTACACGTCGACCGAATCCATCGGCCCCTTCCATGTCGCATTGATTCCTGTCATCATCGCTGCAGCCTGGCAAATGACCGGTTACACCATGGCCATGTATCTGGCGGGTTTGCGCGGCATCCCTGAAGAGTTGCGCGAAGCGGCGCGCGTCGATGGCGCTTCCGAATCTTATATTTATCGCCGCATTATCTTGCCAATGCTCAGACCGATCACCTTGAGCGCCCTTATCGTACTGGGACACATCTCTCTGAAAATCTTCGACCTGATTTACACCATGACCGGAAAGGGACCAGGATTCGTCACTGATGTGCCCGGTATTTTCATGTTCGAGACCACATTCCAGGGAAATCATTACGCCCAAGGCGCGGCCATTTCGATTATTATGTTGGTCATGGTCGCCGCGGTGGTCATTCCCTATCTGGTCTCCTCACTGCGCGGGGAGGTAGAGCGATGAAAAATCGTATCCGTTTTGATCCCATGCGGTTGGGCATTTACACCCTTCTCACGCTTTTCGCCCTTCTGTTTTTGGTGCCGGTCTATGTGCTGCTGATCAGCTCGTTCAAACCTTTTGCCGAGGTCCAAGACCTTTCGCGCATGTGGCTGCCTCCTAAACAACCTACCCTCGAAAGTTTTTATGTCGCATGGTATGGCATCCCCGAAAAGGGATTGCGCGGCCTCTCATTGAATATTCTCAACAGTCTCAAACTCACCATTCCCGCCACGATCATTTCTTCCATGTTGGGCTCGATGAATGGTTATATCCTATCGAAATGGAAATTTCGCGGCGCGGATATACTCTTCGCACTCATGCTTTTCGGCATGTTTATTCCCTATCAATCCATCCTGATTCCCCTCACGAGAGTCATCGCCGCCATTGGCCTGGGCGGCACGTTATGGGGACTGATTCTGGTGCATGTGGTTTATGGGATTCCCATCACCACGCTCATCTTCCGAAACTACTACGCCGAAGTGCCCACCGAAATGATCGAAGCCGCGCGCATCGATGGCGCTGGCATCTTCAAAGTTTACTGGAAAGTGCTTTTTCCGCTCTCATTGCCCGGCTTTGTGGTCGTCATCATCTGGCAGTTCACCAATATTTGGAATGAGTTCCTGTTCGCTGTTACCATTTTACAACGCCCCGAATTGCAACCCATTACCGTGGCCCTACGGAATCTGGCAGGTAGTCAGATCAAAGAATGGAACGTGGTCATGGCGGGCACACTTATCGCCGCCCTGCCGACCTTGTTGATCTACATCATCATGGGCCGTTTCTTCATTCGCGGTTTGCTGGCGGGGTCGGTCAAAGGATAGTCTCATCCATCTGTCATTCGTCTCATCTCATTCATCCCCACACTCATGCTTCTCTTATCACCCGATCATGAACCCTAGCCAATCCAACCCCAAACGCCATTATCGTTCTGACCTCATCAAAAAAGGCGTCGAACGGGCTCCGCATCGCAGCTTGTTGCGGGCAACAGGCCTCAAAGACGAAGATTTCGATAAGCCTTTCATCGCCATTGCCAACAGCTATATCGATATTATTCCCGGTCACGTGCACCTGGATGAGTTCGGGAAGATGATCAAGGAGGAGGTGCGCAAGGCTGGCGGCGTGCCCTTCATTTTCAACACAATTGGCGTCGATGACGGCATCGCCATGGGCCATGACGGCATGAAATATAGCCTTCCCAGCCGCGAGCTCATCGCCGACAGCGTGGAGACCGTGGTTCAGGCCCATCAATTCGATGCCTTGATCTGCATTCCAAACTGCGACAAAATCGTGCCGGGCATGATCATGGGCGCGTTACGTTGCAACATCCCCACGATTTTCATTTCGGGGGGGCCCATGGCCGCGGGCGTGACGCCTAATGGCAAGGTCGTTGACCTGATTTCGGTGTTCGAAGGCGTGGGCGCCTACTCGCTGGGCCAGATCGATGAGCAAGAGCTCGACATGCTCGAACGCTTTGGCTGCCCGAGCTGTGGGTCCTGTTCGGGGATGTTTACTGCAAATAGCATGAATTGTCTTTCCGAGGCCCTGGGGATCGCACTGCCCGGCAATGGCACGGCGCTGGCGTGCACCCCTGAACGCGAGGAATTGGCCCGTCGGGCGGCCAGGCAAATCATGTATCTGCTCGAGCATGATATCAAAATCCGAGACATTGTCACAGAAGCCGCCATCGACAATGCCTTCACCCTCGATGTAGCAATGGGCGGCAGCACCAATACCGTCCTTCACACCCTGGCCATTGCCCGCGAGGCCGGCATCGACTATGACATCGCCCGGGTCGACGCCATCAGTCGCCGAACCCCCAACATTTGCAAAGTCTCCCCCTCCAGCCAATACCACATGGAGGACGTCCATCGCGCCGGCGGCATCAGCGCCATCCTCAAAGAGCTGGGGCGCAAGCCCGGACTACTACATTTGGACCAACCCACCGTAACTGGGAAGACCCTGGGAGAAAACGTGGCCAACGCATCCATCCAGGATGAGGATGTGATCCGCCCATTGGAGCGCGCATACAGTCAGGAAGGCGGATTGGCCGTGCTCTTTGGTAATCTGGCGCCCGAAGGTGCGGTGGTGAAGACAGCGGGCGTATTGCCCGAAATGATGACGCACACCGGACCTGCCCGCATCTACGAAAGTCAGGAAGAAGCCGTGGCCGGTATTATGGCCAAAGAGGTTCAACCAGGGGATGTGGTGGTCATCCGCTACGAGGGCCCGCGCGGAGGGCCAGGCATGCAAGAGATGCTCTCGCCTACCAGTCTGATCATGGGACAGGGCCTGGGTAGCAGCGTGGCGCTCATCACCGATGGTCGGTTCAGCGGGGGCACCCGGGGTGCATGCGTGGGTCACGTCAGCCCCGAGGCGGCCGCGGGCGGTCCCATCGCCCTGATCGAGCCGGGCGACCTTATCACCGTTGACATCCCCAACCGCAAACTGGAATTACACGTCTCGGATGAAGAACTTGCCCGACGTCGTGAAAATTGGCAGCCCCTTGTGCGCCCGAACCTGCCCAAATACCTGAGTCGTTACGCCAAAATGGTCACCAGCGGCTCGCAGGGCGCAGTGTTGGACTGGTAACATCACGCTCCACACCTTTCCCATATCGGAGGAGCCATGGTGACAATGCAAGCATCTAACCCCCTGATCCTCGCCATCGATCTGGGGACCACCGCCTGCAAAGTGGGGTTGGTCACGCCCAATGGGCAGGTCGTGGCCTACGTTCACGAAGCCGACGCCACACCGACCCATTTCGGGCCCGGAGGCAAAGCCGAGCAGGACCCAGCGGATTGGTGGGCGGTGATCACCCGTAATGTTCGACGCTTGCTGGAAGATAGCAACATCGACAAAACGCGAATCGTAGGCTTGGGAGTGAGCACCCACTGGTCGGGCACGGTGGCGGTGGACGCCGCGGGCCGGCCTCTGGGCAACGCCATCATCTGGATGGATAGCCGGGGGGCGCCTTACGTCTCCGAAATCACCCACGGATTCCCCAAGATCGAAGGCTACGGGGTGCGAAAGCTCATCACGTGGTTGCGCTTAACTGGCGGCATGCCCACGCGCAGCGGCAAAGATAGCATCGCCCACATCCTCTACCTGAAACGCCAGGAGCCAGAACGCTATCGAGCCGCGGCTAAATTTTTGGAACCAAAAGATTATGTAAACATGATACTAACAGGGCGGGCCGCCACCGACCCCGCCACCATTACCCTGCACTGGGTCACCGACAACCGCGACATCGACAACATCGACTACCACCCCACCCTATTGCGGTGGACCGGGGTTGCCAGGGAAAAGTTACCCGACATTCTCCCTACCCCAGAGGTGCTTGGTCCTTTGCGGCCAGAAGCGGCTCAAGCACTCGACTTGCCGCCCGGCATTCCCGTCACCATGGGCGCGCCCGACGTCCACGCGCCGGTGTTGGGCTCTGGAGCGGTGGAGGACTTTCATCCCCATATCTACGTGGGCACGTCCTCCTGGTTCAGTTGCCATGTGCCCTTCAAGAAGACCGACATCTTCCATAACATGGCCTCCCTGCCCTCCTCCGCACCAGGCCGCTACTTCGTTGTCAACGAACAGGAAACCGCAGGCGTCTCGCTCACCTTTTTGCGAGACGTTCTTTTTTATGGCGAAGACGTCCTCGGCCGTTGCCGCGCGCCCGAGGACGCATATCAGCGTTTTGACCGGCTTGCAGAACAGACGCCTCCTGGCAGCCACGGCCTGATTTTCACCCCCTGGCTCTATGGCGAACGCACCCCCGTTGAGGAATCGACTCTGCGCGCCGGATTCTATAATCTCTCCCTCACCACCACCCGGGCCGACATTGTCCGTGCCGTCATGGAGGGCGTGGCCTTCAACACTCGCTGGCTGCAAGGCTATGTCGAGAAACTGGCTGGACGCCCTCTGACGCCGGTGAATTTCGTGGGGGGCGGCGCGCATTCTCAGGTATGGAGCCAAATCTTCGCAGATGTCTTGCGTCGTCCCATCCAGCAGGTGAAGGACCCGCAGGCCGCGGGCTTGCGTGGGGTAGCTGTGCTCGCGGGCATGGCCCTCAAGTTGACCACCCTGCAAGATTTCGCCCGACACGTCGAGATCGCCCACGTTTACGAACCGAACCCCGATGCCGTTCCCATCTACGAGGAGCTATTCCGCGCATTTCTCGACATTTATCATCGGAACAGCCCCCTTTACAAAAAATGGAATGTCTCGCAAAGAGCGTGACATTCGCTGGCGTTGCTCACCCTCAAGGCAGATTTCCCCATGGACACACAAAAACTACTTGACCTAACTTCCCATCTGCCCAAACGCTTACATGGCCCCATGGAAAAAATCGTGCGAAAACTTCCGGGGGTGCAGCACATGATGGAGCAAGAGTATCAGAAGATGCTCGCAGACATGGAGGACAGCCTGCACCCATACAAAGAAACACTACCGACCTTTACCACCTTACCCGAACAGGGCCTCGACAACCAGGACATTCTTTCCCTGATGGCCCAGGTCCAGGACAGAGAGAGGGAACGCTGGCAGGCGGGATATGCATCGGGCGCCGTTTACCACGGAGACCCCGAACATATCGCCTTCATGAATGAGGTGTATGCCATCCATTCGCAAGTGAACCCCCTGCACGCGGACCTGTGGCCGAGCGCTGTGAAATATGAAGCGGAAGTCGTGGCCATGACCGCGGCCATGCTCAACGCCAGAGA
>WFTO01000333.1 GCA_015485435.1 Anaerolineae bacterium
CGATAACATTCGCGTTGAGCAGATCGAAATCGATGGAGATAGCCATCAAGAGATCACATTCAATGGCAGCACTTCTTCTGATGCGCTCACATTCAACGCAACCAAAGCCGCCCAACAAAAGCCTAATCAGGCGGCGCAATCCGCGGCAACGATCTCTCCCGAAGCGCCTGCGTCCTCCTGGACTTGGGAGGTGGTGGATATGGGCGTCAATCCCGGGTTTGGCGTGATCCGAGTACGTATTCCAGGACAACAAGGGCGAGCCGTACGGATTTGGGCCGACGGCTGGCAGGGCATGGTGCGACGCATCGGTGACAAACCGGAATTTGGTGACGATGTTTGTGAATTCGCGCCCCTGGGCAAAGGGCGGTACTACATCCAGCCGGAGGGGAGCGACCTGAAAGTCGAGGTCGAGTTGCCCGGCAGTCGGGAAATCTGGGTTACATTGACCGCGGGTGACGAACCCGCCCCCCAACCCGCGCCCACTCCAGACCAAACCGCCAAGACGCCCGCCTACCTTTTGGTTCGTTCCATGCCTTACGACCTGCCCGCCTTCATTCAGACCCTACGATTTATCGCGCACCAACCCATGCCGGTCGGAGACGATCTTGAGGAAGCGATTCAGGCAAAGAAGGTCATTGTGCTGGCAACGCGAGACGATTTCAGCGCCGATGAGGAGGACCAACTTCGTGAAGCTGGATGTGAAGTCATCCGCATCTCTCCCCCTCACTACACCACCGACCTTTACCATCTCATCATAGGGGAGCAATCGGAATAAGATGCGCGGTTTCCCCGGATTCAGCAAAGGCCCGACCAAGCTCGTCCCTATTCCCACCGAATTTTTCAGTGATGTGCTGCCCATTGTGGATGACCTGGCTGAACTGAAGGTTATCCTGTATAGCTTTTGGCGATTGAGCCAGGGAGAAGGGGATATCCGCTATGTGCGCCTAAATGACGCCCTCGCGGACATGGTGTTCCTTTCAGGCATGGGAGAATCCCCGCGCGACCAAGAAAGCCATACGCGAGAGGCATTCGCTCGCGCGGCGCAGCGTGGCGTGCTGATCGAGATCACCGTCAAGCAAGGGGGACGGGAGGAGCAATGGTACTTTCTCAATTCGCCCAAAGGCCGAGAAGCCGTGGCGCGCTTGCGAAAAGGCGATTTCACGGGGATAATCCACGATATCGATGATGTCGTCGTCGGGCTCGAGAAAGAACGCCCGAACATTTATTTGCTTTACGAACAAAACATCGGCATGATCACCCCCATGCTGGCGGAAAAACTGCGCCAGGCCGAACGCGATTACCCTGAAGCGTGGATTCGGGACGCCTTCAGCCTTGCAGTAGAACGCAATAAACGCAGCTGGTCTTACATCCACTCGATTCTTAGAAATTGGGCCCAATATGGCAAAGACACGCCCGCACAAACTGGCGGACCTCTTACCTCAAGTCACATCCCAGATTCAGAAGACCCCGACGACTTCGGGCTCCTCATCCATGAATGATTCATCCCCATCGATCACCAGTGGGATAGGCGATCCTGAGTGCCCAACTTGTCGCGGGATTGGATATTATGTCAAAGATGTGCCCGTCGGGCACCCAGATTTCGGAAAGGCCATCCCCTGCGCCTGTGCGCTGCCAAAAATCCAGGCCGAGCGCAAACGGCAAATGAATGCGCTGGGCAGCATGGAAATGCTGGAGCGCATGACCTTCGACACCTTTCATCCCGAAGGGGTGGGATTAACCCCTGAGCGCCGTAAAACCATCCGCGCAGCCTACGACGCTGCACAACGCTTTGCTCAACAACCCCAGGGATGGTTGCTGCTATCGGGGGGCTATGGCGTGGGAAAGACGCATCTCGCCGCGGCCATCGGCAATGAAGTGATCCGTCGCGGCGGACAGGCGCTGTTCATTTTGGCGCCAGATCTGCTCGATCATCTACGCTCCAGCTTCAACCCCAGCAGCCCCGAAACCTACGACGAACTTTTCGATCGACTGAAAAACACCCCCCTGTTGATACTCGACGATCTGGGCTCGGAGAGCGCCACAGCCTGGGCGCAGGAAAAGCTGTTCCAGCTGTTGAACCATCGTTATTTGCGACGTCTGCCCACCGTCATTACCACCAATCGCCCTCTCTCTGCACTCGAAGCCCGCATTCGCTCACGCTTGATGGACGTCGATCTAGTTGAGCATCATCGCATTCTGGCGGCAGATTACCGCGGCGGCGGCTACATCGATCATTTGGTTGAGCTGAGCGAGCTTGACCTGCACGCACATCAAACCTTCGACAACTTCCACATTCCCTCCAGCGGCAGGGAAGATTTACGAAGAAATCTCATCAATGTGCGTTCCGCCGCCCTCCAATACGCCGAAAGACCAGAGGGATGGCTTACATTCATCGGCAAATCGGGTGTGGGGAAAACCCATTTGGCCGCGGCCATCGCCAACCACGCGCGCATGTTCCAACCCGAGGTTCTTTTCATTTCCGTGCCGAGGTTGATGGACTTCCTGCGCGCCACAATGAGCGCCCAGGCAGACCTATCGCTGTTGGTGCGGTTCGAGCAAATCAAAGAAGCGCCCATGTTGATTTTGGACGACATGAGCCCGCGCATGAGTTCGGTATGGGCCTCAGAGAAGCTCTTTCAGTTGGTGGATTATCGGTATCTCTCGCAAAAACCAACGGTGTTTACCATCACCACGGCCGATAGAGAATTGAAAGAATTGCAAAACGCGGCCCCGCGCATCTTCACTCGTCTGGCGGATGACAGCTTCAGTCGCATTTATCACATCAAAAGCTCAGGGCGACCGCGTACTCAACGGCGTCTAAGCTGACCATATCCGACGCAAAGAGGGGTAGATCGACGTATGGGAAGATTTAAAAGCGCCACGCTTTTTTCGTTTCCGAAAGATCGCGGGTAAAATAGGGCGTTCGGCAGGGTTTTTTCTCCATCCCAGCCCTAACCTCGCCCATGAAACCTTCCAAACCACTTTTCACCCTCTCCCTGGTGTTCATGGTGTTGGTCCTGGCCGGTTGCAGAGGGCAGAACTCTCAGCCAACGCCCCAGGCCGACACACCTCCTCCAAGAGTCACTTTGTCCCCTTCGTCACTCCCAATCACGACGGAGTACGCGCGGACGCCAACACCCGCGCCCCTGGCAACAACGGCGACACCGCAATCTGTCGCGCCCGAGAATGAAACTGTCACCATCTATTGCGATCCTGCGTTTCCTACGGTGTGGCGGCAACGACTGAGAACCGCCCTCCAAGAACAATCGGTGCGGTGCGTTGACGATCCCGAGGGGGCGAATGTGCGTTTGGCCTGGCAGCCGCTCTCACAATTACCAGAGGAGGCGGTGATTGAGCGATTTTACGCCATCGTAGCCCCTTTTGCCACGGTTCAAGACGATGTTTCTTTAACCACATTACAGGCTTTTTGGATCGGAGAGGGGGGGCCACTGATTGTCGCCGAAGAGGCGGCTGAGCCGTTAAGCGTGGTCTTTGGCGGTCCCCCTGCGCACACAGCCCCGGCGCATGAGCTTTTGCAACGTCTGCAGGAGGACCCAGGCGCATTAGGGATTTTGCCCTTTGATCAGCTCGATCCCGCCTTCAAAACCTTGACTGTGAACGGCCAAAACATCCTGGATAGATACCTTTCGCCAGCGGACTATCCTCTCGCGGTGGGGCTTAGCGTCACTGGGCCAAATGTCGCAAGCCTTCTCCCTCATATCAAAGAAGCGCTTCAACCTGTGACCAATCGCGACATCGATCGCATGACTACCTTGATCATGACGGGGGTCACAGCGATGTCGCGTGGCACCGCGGAAAAAATGGAACAAAAAGGGTATTTGTACCCCACGCTAAAGATTTCGGATACGCTCCGCGCTGCGGATATCACTCATGTCAGCAATGAAGTGCCATTCATCCAAGGATGTCAGGTCAACAATACCTATATGAACCTGACCCTGTGCAGTGATTATCCCTATGTGCAGGCGCTGGAGGCTATTGGCGTGGATATTGTGGGATTAAGCGGCAATCATGTCAACGATTTTGGCCGCGAGGGCGCCCGGGAATCTTTGTCTTTTTATGAGCAGCATCATCTTCCGGTTTACGGCAGCGGGTTAAATGTGGAAGAGGCTTGTAAACCCTTGCTCTGGCAGGATCATGGAAATACGTATGCCTTTCTGGCCGCGCTGGCATGGTGGCCAGAAGAAGCCTGGGCCACAGACACGGAGCCCGGCGCCTGTTATTACTACGATAACTACGACAAAATCTTCGCTATGATACGCGAATTGAGCGATCAGGTGGATATCGTCTCTGTGGAACTGCAATTCGAAGAGACCTATGATCCTTGGCCAACGGCAGATCAGGTGCGAGAGTTTCGGGCGCTGCATGAAGCGGGTGCGGATATTGTGACCGGGGTGCAGAGTCATGTGCCTCAGGCGGTTGAGCCATACAGCGCCCAGGAGCCCGGCGGTCCCTCCATCATCCTTTATGGATTAGGGAATCTCTTTTTCGACCAGATGCAAAGTTGGGAAACCCGGACTGGTCTTATCGCCCGTCACACCATCTATCAGGGCAGATTGCTCAACACCGAGTTGCTGACCACCGTTCTCGAAGACTTCGCTCAACCCCGATGGGCCACGCCAGAAGAACGCGCCGGGATTCTAAAAACGATATTCGCGGCAGCTCCTCCCAAAGAACCGAAGCCAGTGCCGACGCGCTCATCCATGCAGGTAACACCTACGCATGCCATCGTTCCTGCGGCGACCCCATCCACC
>WFTO01000334.1 GCA_015485435.1 Anaerolineae bacterium
GGTTCAGTGGGGATTGCATCAGATTTTTCCTCCGGGCGTCGTTGCTGTGTTGGTTTTGAGCCTTTGGCTATTGGCCAGTGGCGCCATTCATTTCGACGGGTTTCTTGATTCCTGTGATGGCCTGTTTGGCGGCCGCACGCCAGAACACAGACTGGAAATTATGCGCGATCATCGCGTGGGCGCATTTGCCGTCGCTGGAGGTGGACTGCTTCTCCTGCTGAAATACAATGCCCTCCTGGCCCTGTCTCAGGCAACCATGCCCCTACTCCTGGCGCCTATGCTGGGACGCTGGGGTATCGCCATAGCCATTGTCTTTTTCCCTTATGCCAGGAAGCAAGGTTTAGGACGCGCCATGAAAGATCACGCCCGTTGGCCCCAGGCTCTGCTGGCCACAAGCATTGCGATGATCACCGCCGTGGCGCTGGGAGGATGGCTTGGCCTTTTGGCGATGTTCACTGTTGGCGTCTCTCTGCTGCTGGCGATTGCGTTCATTCGAAAGCGCATTCCCGGTCTGACAGGGGACAGCTACGGAGCGCTCTGTGAACTTATGGAAATCGTTGCCCTGCTGGCGTTCATCGCGATGGCGTAAAACACACCTATGGAGCGTATGTGATGCCTAGTTTCGCCAGCGTCCGCTGAAACATGGGGCGAACCCGATCCCAATCACTGGCGTCCGCCGCGAATGTCACCACAACCAATCGCTTTTCGCCCCCATAACGGGCCACGAAGACCAAATCCATCGCCTGGACCGCCACCAGCGAAGGCTCGGAAGCCCCATCATTCTCCATGACATACGCATAGGTCAACAGCAGGGCCTGACGCCCATCGGCCAAAGTCACGCGTCGCCTTTCCAACTCCCGGTATTCCGCCAATGTGTCCGCCCGCCGACTGGGCCAATCCGCCATGAAAGGCTGTTCCGGCAAGGGCAGCGTCTGGACAAGCTCTCGGGCGGGAAACGCTGTAGAACTTTCAGGATCAACCACCTGGAGCGCATATGCTTCAGAGAATCTTAGCGTCCAAGTTGGTGGATAGGGAATAGCGATTTCGCCTTCGGATAGAGCCAGGTATCGAAACTGACTTTGCATCCAATCCTTAAACATCCACCCGCCCAACAACAACATTCCTGCGATCAATAAGACCAACAGATTGCCAATGCGAGCTTCCCATTTGTTGGGTGGCTGATAGGCGCGAGCATCTACAAAAAGATCATCGAAACTACTCATCGCTCATCCTCCTGTTCAGCGATAAGCGCTTCCCAACTACGTTTCAGACTTTGTAATTCATCTTCATCATCGGGAATGGATATAGAGAAGGATGCCGGAGGTTGGGGAGGGGCTGGGGTTTCAACCGCCATCTCTGGCGTTTCCGCCATGCGCATGACATCACCTAGCAGCGATTTTGGCCTTTCACGCTCCTGCTCCAATTCGACTCGGGCAGCCATTCTCAGAAAATTTCGATTGCTTTTGCGTACATAGCGAGCAAGCAGAAGAAAACTTACCCATGCAAAAAGGGCGATGACTACGAAACCGCCAATCCTGGGAAGAAACAAAGATAGAGCCTGAATACCCTGAATCAGAGCAAACAGCAGCGTATGGAAGAGAACCACCAAAAAGAAACCGGACGCCAGATATATATTTGGCGTACGCTTGAACCGGGACTGCCCCAAATAATAGCCCATCCATCCACCCAGAGTCGCGTAAGCCATGGCCCGTTGTCCTGACGCCATGAACTCCCATTCCACATTCGAGATATTCGTGGACCTTGCGTTAAGCAAACCCACAACTGCCGCTATCCCCAAAGCCGCAGCAACCCCAAACATTGGGCCATCCACCTGGCGACGAAATACACTAGAAGGATAAACGCCAAATCGAAGCACAGCATACACCAACAGCATCTCCAACGGCCCGATGATGAGAAAGTCAGCAGCGATGGCAGCCCACCAACCCACGCGCACCCATGCATCAACTTGAAAGACATAGGTCAACAGCGGATGCACCGTGGCCAAATACATGGCCGCAGTCACAAACCACAACAGCAAAAGCACGCGGCTAACGTCACCTTCTTCACGCTCCAACAATGCGAAAAGTCCGATCCAAAGGAGAGATGGAGCCAAAGCCAGGAAAAATCGCCAAGCCATCTGCAACTCTGTTGGGCCAGAAACCGCAATTTGGGCCCCATATTGATGGCCAAACACGCCAAGCCCCAATATCACGAGGCCGGCAAGGAGCAATGAATACCAGAAGCTACGACGATCCTGAGCAGTTCGACGCAAATCGTTCGGTTGAATATCGATGAAGGAAGCATTGGGGGACATATCGATGTATGGGGGAGAGAAAAAGATCACGTTATTCGTTTTTTTGTTGAATGTACACCTAAATCACGTTCTGACAACAAGAATGACGTGGCTTTCCCATTAGACATCAGGACACGCATAAGACGCGGATCAGGCAGATAGGCGCGAAGGGCGACAATTCGGGGGAAAGCCTTCGCGTGCATCTGCTGCACCAACAACATCCGCATATCAATTTTGACATGTCTCAACCTTCACGGATAGCCCATGGCTTTAGCACGTTTACGAATTCCCGTGAAAGCGACATGACAAAAGCAGTCTATGTAAGACGCAGCCAGGAACCAGAGAGCGTCGAATGAGTGACCAAAAAGCCTGTGACAAATCGAATAATCTTCCAAAAAGTATAACAAACTTTTGTAAAATGAGCGAATTATGCCTGTAGCGTCACGGTTACTGGATGGTGGAAAGTTGCGTTACAATAGACCACGACCAGAACCACAGGCCTTTTTTCTCATTGGATATAATGCATGCGTAAGGGCGGCGCCTTCATGTCGACCATGACGCTGTGCGATCACCTTCCGTGTAAGGTGAGTTCCATCCGTCTTTTCATTCAACAAACGTCATGTCACCTCCCTTACCAGAACAACTGAAAAACCGTCTTGCGGCTGCAGGCGTGCAAGACGCCGCCTCACTCTATGCCGCGTTGGAAGCAGACCCGCAGTTATATGACGATTACCGCCGCTGGCTCTTCACCCAGGTGTTTGACGCTTTTGCCCAGACGGAAAATCGAGAAGCGTTGGCGGCATTAAGCGAAGATGTTCCACTCTTGACCAGCGACATGTTTCTGGAAGCGGTCCAGCGCGCGATAGATGCAGCGCTGAACATGGGTGAATATGATACAGCGGAGGCGTTACGTCAACGACTGGACGCACTAAAGGAAATTCGGGCCATGAAAGCGTATCAGAGACAGACGCCGTTGGCCCAAGCAGTCATCGCCTTTGTTCAGGCCCGAAATGACTCAGCGGCTCGTCGCATGTTTGAGCTGCACCGCGGGCAACTCGATTCAGACGCGGCGGAGCAGTTCTTGCAGGAAGCCTTTGAAGGCAGCAGCGGCGCTGCAGAAAAGCATCTTCAGCAACGTCGCGCCTTACTGCGCTCTCTGAGAAGTTAGCTACCATTGCCTTGCGCCTCTTCGGGCAATGGCGGAGGCTGATCCGATTTGAAATATTCCAGACGCTTGTTAGGGCACGCTGGCGTGGCCAGGAATCCTGTATCAATGCAGACTTCGAGCTGAATGACGTCGGGAGGGCGTTGAAATTGTTGAACGGGCAAGCCCTGGTGTGCGCGAATCATGAAATCGCGCCAGATAGGCGCAGCAGAGCTCACGCCGCTAACTCCCTTCATGGGTGTATTGTCGGTATTGCCCACCCACACGCCCGCCACGATCTGGGGCGTATAACCAATGGTCCAGCCATCTCTGACATCATTGGTTGTCCCGGTTTTGGCGGCCACTGGACGATCTGGCAACTCTAGCCACTGGGCGGCCCGCCCAAATGCTGGCAATCGAGCAGTCCGATCGCTCAAAATCGATGTAATCAAAAACGCGTGCGCAGGTTCCACAACCTGTACCTTATAAGGTTGAGAGTAATCCGCAAGGAGATCGCCATCCTGCGTCTCTACGCGCAAGATGAGGTGAGGCTCAAGACGCTGGCCACCATTGGCAAATGCTGCAAACGCATTTGTCATCTCCAGCAAACTGACTTCGCCACTCCCCAAAGCCAAAGAGAGTCCATAATCATCCCGAGTCAAGGTGGTGATCCCCAGGCGTTGCGCCAGATCTTTCAGTGCGGGAATGCCTGCATGTTGCAGGGCTTTGACGGCAGGAATATTATAGCTGTTGGCCAGCGCAGATCGCACGCTCACCGGGCCATGAAATTTGCCGTCATAATTTCGGGGTACATAAGGTGGTCGTCCCGGCCCATCCGGAAACTCGGTGCGCTCATCCAAGACCACAGTTGCTGGAGTCCAATAATCCTCGGGCATTTCGAACGTGGCCAGATAATCCAGAGGTTTGATCACGCTGCCGGTTTGCCGCGGGGTAATGGCCATGTTGATTTGCCCGCTGATGGCCTCATTGTTGTAGTCCGCGGAGCCCACCAGAGCCAAAACCTCCCCTGTATTTGGATCCAACGCCACCAACGCGGCGTTGGTGGCCTGGACGCGACGTTCGGCCAATGATCGCATTCCCTCCTGCACGGCTTGTTCGGCGGCAGCTTGAAGAACAGGATCCAGGGTAGTGATGACACGCAAACCACCTTTCGTCACCACTTCTGGCCCGTATGTCGCCTCCAACTCCTGCCGCACCATCAACACAAAATGGGGGTATTGAAAATCGGCCTTCGGTTGAGCCAACACCTCTTCAGGCGACTTATCGGCAAAAGCCATCCAGGCCCGCGTAGCCTCCATGGGTGAGATAAAGCCATGCTCCACCATCAGGCGCAAGACATCCGCCTGGCGATTCCTCGTAGCCTCCCAATGGGTATAAGGATCATACTCCCCCGGTCGCTGAGGAATCCCTGCAAGCAACGACGCCTCGGCCAACGTCAGATCACTGGCGTGCTTTTGAAAATATGTTTGTGCAGCCGCTTCGATCCCGTAAGCGAGATTTCCATAGAAAATATGGTTGAGATAGATCTCCAAAATGGCGTCTTTTGAATAACGGCGATTGATTTCGATGGCCAACACCGCTTCTTTAATCTTCCGCTCCAGCGTGCGCTCACTGGAAAGATAGGTAAGCTTCACCAATTGTTGCACAATACTACTGCCCCCTGGCCTTGTGGCTTCTTGACGAAAGATATAATACAAAGCGCGCGCAATCCCCACTGGATCAACCCCAGGATGCCGATAATAATTGGGATCTTCAACGGCCAACGTGGCATTAATAAGATGGGGACTGATATCAGTCAATGGAACCACGGTTCTACGACCGGCGTCAGCAGGGAACACCTCGTAAATCAAGTTGCCTTTGCGATCATAGATCGTCGTGGTTTTAAACGTGTTGGCGCGATCCTGCAGCTCGTCGGGAGAGGGCAACATAGCTGCAATGCGCACATACCCCAACAACAACATCCCTGCCAGAAGCAGCATTATCACTCCCAGGACAAGGATCAAAAGGAGAAGAGGACGTAAAGGCGACGAAGTTGATTTCATTATTCGTAAAGGCGTCTTTCAGCGATAACAAGGTAGGAAGATCGAACTCGGCGGGGAGTCAGGAAGATGAAGAAAGAGGTTTCGCACCTGAGCAATAGCTTCCGCTAGTTCAGGATCGGTTTCCGCCAACTGCAACTTCTTGTAAGCGTCTTCATCAAGAAGGATGTGATTCCCAAAAGCGGGGATCCAGATATCAAGAACCATATCATACCAGGTCAGACGGCGTTGCTCTGGATCGAACTGCACAGGACGAGAGAAGTTGATGTAATACCCCTTGAGGGCGTGCATAGAGAGGATGCGGCACAAGCGACGGTAGGCGTCAGCGCCAGCCTGAGCCAAATAGTGGGACCAATCGATCTCGGTTGGCAATGCGTTGCCATCATAAAGCGCAAACACATTATAAGGAAGTTGGCGGAAAAATGCCTCCAGAAGAATGTCGCCTTCTGCAAACACAGTGTAAGGCGTTGATACGGATGGTTGATCCCAGCGAGCCAAAACAAGAATAGGCTCCTGCGCCTGCACCAACCATCCTGGGTAAGAGACGACAAGATCGCCGCGAAAGTTTCGTTTTTCGATGATGATCGATTCGCCTGGAGAAAGTGTAGTCATCATATCCGCATCTTAGCCGTGAACATCCCAGGCTGCAAAATTCCCTGACTTCATCGGGTTGACGTTTTGCACACATGCCCCTATACTTTTGATATGGGTGCGCGACTGAAAGTTCCAATAATCCTCCTGACCATTTTGATATTGGCGGGATTGATGCCAGCGGGCGCGGGCGCACAGGAGGGGAATACGACCCCAATGCGCACCCAAGAAGAAACAGACGCTTTGGTGCAGGAAATTATCGCCAGCATGAGCGTGGAACAACGCGTGGGACAGTTGTTCCTGGTCACATTTAAAGGCAATGACACCGGCCCCAATAGCGACATTGCCCGATTGATTCGAGACTTCCACGTTGGCGGCGTGGTGCTATCCACCTGGAATGAAAATATCCGTAATGATGAAAACGCCGCGAGCCAGGTGCTCCGATTGAACAATGATCTGCAAACCTACGCCTTCCGAGATCTGGACCAACCCATCGTACTTCCCGATGGCTCCATCAATGCTGTGGTCTCCACTGGAGGCGCGCCAGGACTGCCTTTGTTCATTGCCATCAATCAAGAGGGGGATGATCTGCCCTACACGACCCTGATCAATGGATTCACGCCGCTTCCCAACAATCTGGCCATTGGCGCCACCTGGCAGCCTCAATACGCCCGATCCGTCGGGGAGATCGTGGGACGCGAATTGAGTGCGGTAGGCGTGAATATGCTGCTTGGCCCCTCACTCGACGTATTGGACAATCCTCGCCCCGAATTAAAGGGATACGCTGGCACGCGCACCTTTGGCGGGGACGCCTATTGGGTGGCAAAAATGGGACAGGCGTATATCGAAGGCGTGCATGTGGGGTCGGATGGAAAGCTGGCAACCGTAGCCAAACATTTTCCAGGCCAGGGCGCCAGCGATCGTCGCCCTGATCAAGAAGTGGCCACGGTGCAAAAACCCCTGCCCGCCTTAGAGCAAGTCGAGCTCGCTCCCTTTCGCGCGGTGACCGAGCAAGCCCCCACAGAAACCGCCGTTACAGACGCCATGATGACCTCTCATGTGCGTTACAAAGGTTTTCAAGAAAATCCCCGACAACTCACACCTCCCATCTCACTGGCCCCCGAGCTTCAAACCATTATGGAAGGCTTTACCACCTGGCGCGATCATGGCGGCGTTTTGGTCTCAGACGCATTAGGGGTACGGGCGCTGAAACGGTATTACCAGGCCTATGAACCCAACCGCTTCCCCAGCCGCCGCGTGGCCCAGGAAGCATTCCTCGCCGGCAACGACCTACTTTTTCTTGCGGAATTTGATAGAGATGACGTTTGGGAACAACAGCTTGCCAACATGATCGACGTCATCACCTATTTTAAGCAAAAATATGAGGAAGATCCGGCCTTCCGCACACGGGTCGACGAATCCCTGGCCAGGATCATTCAGCTGAAGCTCAAACTCTACCCTCATCTCAGCTGGCGAGAAACACAACACTCACCACAAGACCTTGAAGCGCAGCTGGATCAAGGGCTGGATGTGGTCACAGCCATCGCCCGGGACGCCAATACGCTCATTTATCCCGGCGTCACCGAACTAGCCGACCGCCTACCCAGCGCACCCCTTGCCTCTGAACGCATCCTGATCTTCACCGATGCTCGCGCCCTGCGCGAGTGCCCTGACTGTCCTCCGCGTGCTGCCATCCCCGTCGACGCAATGCAAGAAATCATTCTCCATCTTTATGGACCCAAGGCCAGCGATCAAGTCAATCCCGACAACATTAGTAGCGCCAACTTTGCCGAGCTCAACACCCTGTTATTACAGGAAACGAACCCGGAAACAATTCCACAAGATCAACGCTTGAGCGAAGAGCGCATCGCCGAGCTGAATCAACGCATGAATGAGGCCGATTGGATCATCTTTAATATGCTCGATGTCGATAAAGAAGCCTATCCCAGTTCGGCAGCGCTCAAACGCTTTCTGGATCAGCGGGCGGATACGTTACGCGATAAAAAATTGATCGTTTTTTCCTTTAACGCGCCCTATTTCCTCAGCGACACAGAGATCGGAAAACTCACCGCTTATTATGGCTTTTATAGCAAAACATCCCCGTTCATAGAGACCGCCGTGCGCGCCCTTTTTCGAGAATTGCAGCCAGAGGGAAACTTGCCGGTCAGTGTGGCCGGAGTCAACTACGAATTAAGCAGAGTGCTTGAGCCGGACCCCAACCGACCATTTCCACTACAATTACTCCTGCCCGATCCTGAAACCGGCGAGCCCATCCCCATCGATCCACAAATGGAAGTCATCGATTTACAAGTTGGCGACACCATTATCGTCCAGGCTGGACCCGTGCTAGACCACAATGGCCACGTGGCGCCCGATGGCACCCCTGTTGAATTTATCTTCCTGGAACAACAAGCAGGCGTCGAACTCCCACGCCGCCAAGCGCCTACCGTCAACGGCATGGCTTCAACTCAACTCGTGATCGAACGCGCGGGCACATTTCAAATTTCGGCCACAGCAGGCGAAGGCGCACATGCTGAAGCCGCGATCATCCTCACCATCGGGGGAGAAGAGGGGGCCACCCTGGCCACCGCCACACCCACCGTCACCCCCACGCCAACGTACACCTGTCTCTTATACACATCTGACG
>WFTO01000335.1 GCA_015485435.1 Anaerolineae bacterium
GCTTCGATCAACGTCTGCATAACAATCATATTTTACCATAACCCCATGCTTTTCACGTAATCACACACCCCTCGTTTCGTAAAAAAGGTAACTACCAATGCACCTGATTTGGAACCACGAAGGACACGTCGGCATGACGGAAAAAATAAAGGGAAGTCTTCGCTCCTTCGAGCCTTCGTGGTCTGCATATCATAGCGAAATGCGGTGTGCACCTGAGGAACAGTTACAAAGTGAGGTGATAACGACCGAATTATTCATGTGGATGCCTTTCCTCAGCAAAGCGACATCAATTTTCTTGTGAGGAAATTTTGACCTCAGCACCTGGAACGAGTATGATTTCGCCCATCCCTTCTTCTCTTTTTTCCTACTTTTTTATCACCGTCGAGACGCTATCATGCATCATCATCCCACAATTGTCACCTTGGATTTAGAAGGCGTGTTCACGCCCGAAATTTGGATTGAATTTGCCGACAAAGTTGGCATTCCTGAACTCAGACGCACCACTCGAGATGAGCCCGATTACGATAAATTGATGCGATTCCGCATCGATTTGTTGCAACAGCATGGCTTCACCCTGTCCGACATCCAGGCGGTGATCGCCGGGATGGAGCTCTTGCCAGGGGCTCGCGAGTTTCTCGACTGGTTGCGAGCCCGCACCCAGGTCATCATCCTTTCCGACACCTTTTACCAGTTCGCTCAACCACTGATGGCGAAATTGGGTTATCCCACCCTCTTCTGTCATTCGTTGGTGGTGGATGAAAAAGACGTCATCGTTGGGTATCAACTGCGCATGCCAGATAGCAAACGCGCCGCGGTGAACGCACTGAAGGCCATCAATTTTTATATCGTGGCCGCGGGCGACAGCTACAACGATGTCTCCATGCTCAAAGAGGCGGACCAGGGCTTTTTGTTCAGGCCGCCTGCCAACGTCGTCGCCGAGTTCCCCCAATTCCCGGTGGCAGAGGATTATGAGACGTTGAAAACATTTATTGAGCCCTGGTTGTATTAAGGCGTCCTCCTAAAGCCCGTCTCTCGGGGAGTGGGATGCCCCGAGCCAGGGGTTTGGGCCCTTGAGCCCAGGCTTCTTACGACTCTCCCAGCAGTGCCTTTGCCAACCATTGCGCTTCGGCAACCAAATCGACCTGGACAGGGAGTTCATATTGCTCGTTGACACGCATCGTCATGTGGTCAATGACCTCTGTCGCTCCCTCGGGCAGATCGGGCCAGCTGCGCAGAAAGCGAATACGGTCATAGGCGGTCATGTTGGGCAGGGTGATCCCGCGGCGCTTCATATACTCCGCCGCGACAATGCCCGCGGCCCGGCGAGCGCATACACGCGCTTTCCCCTCATTGCCTTGAGTGCGCGCTTGCTGCGCGACCTCCATCTCTCGACGAAAGCGTACCTTCCATTCTGGGGATGGTTTCATTGGCCCGTCTCCTTTCTGGTAAACTTGGCGTGTCGTTTATTGTAGCACGATTTTGCGATAGCGTCTTGTTTTCCCCTTTGCCAGTCCATGTCCCGACGTAAACGCGCCCAGGTTGTCAACAAAACGCCCGCCGCACTGCAGTTATCGCCGGTGGAGATGGCGTTGCTGCTGGCGTTGGTGACGATCCCCGCCCTCTTCAACATCCAAAGTGGAGCCAGCTTCGAACCAGACAAAGCCGCAATCATGATCTCGTTAGCGGTTGCTGCTTGGTTTGGTCGGGCGTGGCAGGTTTGGCGCATGGGGTCATGGCGTCAAATAATTGCAAGGTGTTCATTCGCTCGTTGCGCGCTGCTGGGCCTGGCAATGTGGGCGGCGGTGGTTGCTGCAGTATCGGTGGACCCGGTGACCAGTTTGTGGGGGAATTACGAGCGGGCTTTTGGGTTGTTGACCTTGTTGGCAGGCTTGACCTTTTTGCAAATTGCCTGGGAGATGACGCGTGCAGGAAAGACTTGGATCGTTGTCGACGCAGCCATCGTGGGTGCTGTCATCCCTTTGCTGTATGGCTATCTGCAGATGCTAGACCTTGATCCAGTTCGGGGAATGGGCGTGAGTTTTCCCCTGGGAGAACGCGCTGCGTCGACGTTGGGGAATCCCTTGTATCTGGGTGATTATCTGTTGCTGGTGAGTTTGCTTTTACTAGCCCGTCGTTTGATGCGACCGCCAAACCGCAGGGGCGCCCGCCGCATCTTGGAAGGCATGCTCCTGTTAACGGTAAGCTTGCTGGTGTTGACGTTCAGTCGAAGCGCCTATTTGGGAATGGTCGCCGCGGGCTTGACGTTGTTGTTTTTTGGCTGGCGCCAACGTCACAATGAGAGCGAAGCAGCCTTTCGAATATCGTGTGGGCTGGTGGCTGCTCTGTTGGGAGTGATGGTTTTGCTTTCTGGAATGTTGATCTGGCTTTGGCCCTATTTACAGCATGGCGGAACCCTTCAGCAGCGGTTGTTAATCTGGCAGGCGGTAGCAGAATTGGCAAGGCATCAGCCTCGCTTGTGGCTGCTAGGATTAGGATTTGACACTCTGCCTCTTGTCATCGCACCCTATTTGCCCGCAACCCTGGGCCATTTTGAACCGGATTTTGTCTTTCGTATTCCCGATCGCGCCCATGCCCTTCCGTTAGAACTGTTGACCATGGGGGGGCTGCCCTGGTTGCTGGCTTGGTTAGGGCTGGGAGGATGGCTTCTGCGGAGGCTTTGGCGTAGTAAACATCCCCTGGCGAGCTTTTTGGCCGCCGCGATGGTTGGTCGAGGCGTTCTCTTACTGGTTAGCTTTCCCACCCACGCGCCCGATTTGGTGTTTTGGGCCTTGATTGGGCTTGGCTTCGGTTTGGACGAAACACGTAACGAGGTGCGGACGTGGACTTCTCATGATGTGCTGTTTCTTTTGGCCGTGGGCGCGGTGGGAGCGTATGGCTTCAGTATGAGCGCAGCCGGGCCTGGAGGGTGGATGGTCTGGTTGCTTGCTATACCAGGGA
>WFTO01000336.1 GCA_015485435.1 Anaerolineae bacterium
CTATTAAGGAACATGGGGCGTTGTCGGTGCGTGCTTGCGCTACCCATCCTGTGTTCAGTGGCCCGGCCCTGGATAACATAGAAAACTCGGAACTGGAAGAAATACTCGTATGCGACTCAATTCCCCTTTCAGAGAAGGCCCAGAGCAGTCCCAAAGTTCGGGTGCTCTCCCTGGCCGCGTTGATAGGGGAGGCTATTCGCAGGGTCCACAAGGATGAATCGGTCAGTAATCTGTTTAAGAACTGACGCAGATTCGGAGGCATAGCAAATCATGGATATACAAACGATCAAGGTAGCGACCCGAACCGAAACGGGCAAAGGAGCTGCGCGTCGCAGGCGTGTGAAGGGCGAGATCCCCGCTGTGGTCTATGGCGAGGGTGCGGAGAGCCTTCCTATCGTTATCAATACGAAGGCGTTTGGAGTTCTCCTCCATGGTGGGCAGGGGGAGCATGCCATCGTGCAGCTTGAGGTAGAGGGTAAGCCCGATTTGGGTGGCCCGAGCATGCTCAAGGATGTGCAGCATCACCCCATTCGAAATCAGGTGATGCATGCAGATTTCCAGCGGATTGCCTTGGATAAGGTGATCCAGACGCACATTCCCATCAAATTGGTTGGACGTTGCGTTGGTATTGTTGAGGGTGGCGTTCCCGATCAGCACATGCGCGAATTGAATATCGAGTGTTTGCCCTTGGAAGTTCCAGAGCATTTCGAGATAGATATCACGGATATCACGATTGGCGGGCGCTTACACGTTTCTGATCTCGTTACGCCTGAGGGGATGAGAATCCTCACCGAAGATGACCGAACCATAATTTCTATTCATGCGCCGCGTGTTGTCGAGGAAGCTGTGACGGAAGGTGAAGCAGTTGAGGGCGAGGAAGCCACTGAGACTGCCGCAGCAGAGGAATCTGAAAGTTAGTCCTGCGGCGACCCATTACCCTTTTTCGGGACAGTCAGGCTTAGTGCTATGAAGATCATCGCAGGTTTGGGAAATCCCGGGGCGGGGTATAAGAATACCCGGCATAATCTCGGCTTCATGGTCTTGGATCGGATTGCCGATGTTTTGGGTGTCGCCTTTGACCGGGAAAAGCATCAGGGTCTGCTTGCCCAGACGATGTATCGTGGTGAGAAGGTTCTGCTGCTTAAACCCATGACCTACATGAATCGCAGCGGCGACTGCGTTGCCCGTGTCAGCCGAAATACCATCTATGACCCCGCCGACTTGTTGGTTGTTGTGGATGATATTAACTTGCCCCTTGGTAAGATCCGGCTTCGGGCAGGTGGAAGCGCTGGTGGTCACAATGGACTGAAATCGATTATCGAGCGCTTTGGTAGCCGTGAGTACCACCGGATGCGCATGGGAGTGGGTGATGACAGGCGGAGCAGCGATTTGGCCGACCACGTGCTGTCCAAATTCATGCCGGAAGAGCGTGATGCGGTGGAGACGCTGATTGGTCAGGGTGCGGATGCCGCACTTCTCTGGTCCGCCGAAGGTATTGCATCGGCGATGAGTGCGTTCAATTGATGCGCATGCTACCGATGCCCTGAGGATACTACAGGGAGGAATGAAACGTGGAGCAGATGAAAAAGCACACGATTAGCGTTCTCGTGGAAAATCATTTTGGTGTACTCGCCCGGGTCTCTGGCCTTTTCAGCGCACGGGGCTACAATATTGTGAGCCTGTGTGTTGGCGAGACGGTGGATCCCACCATTTCCCGTATGACGGTTGTAATTCGTGGCGATGACAATGTTCTTTTTCAGATGATGCAGCAGCTCAATAAGCTTGTTGACATCATTGAAGTGACGGATCTTACGGCATCCTCCTTCATCGAGCGCGAGCTGGTGCTCATAAAAGTGGATGCAGACAAGGGGCTTCGGGCGGAAGTTGTGGAGATAGCGAGCATTTTTCGGGCCAACGTAGTTGATGTGGGACCCGACTCCCTGACCGTCGAGGTGACGGGTGCAGAGGGCAAAGTAGGTGCCTGTGTTGACATGCTCCGACCCTACGGAATTAAGGAGTTGGTCCGTACCGGCGAAATCGCCATCGAGCGTGCGCCGAAACGGCATTGCAGTTTACCGGAATAACCGGTATCATTAAGGGATGAGTTTTTTGTTGATAGCGATGACGCGCAGGAGAGGAAGGCTGACCTTTGGGTTTGCTGATATGGCATCCCGTCTGTGTTGCTTTTTTTTCGAGCGTGCATTTCGGCATGCAAGCAATTGCTATAACCGCAGCATCACGCTGCGGTTTTTTTGTGTCCACCATCCTGGCATGGGCCAGGGGAGCACAGGGTATAATGAAGCGCATTTTCAGTTGAACTGGCGCGGAGGCGTGAAGCATTGAAGAAGTTACTAGACCTGCAGAACCTCGACCTACAGATAGAGAAGTTTCGTGCTCGGGAGATGGAAATTCCTAAGCAGAAAAGCAAATTCGATATCCATAAAAAACGTCTCGAAGATGAACTCAAGGAGAGCGAGGCAAAATTTAAGGGGCTGATGGTGGAGCAGCGGGAGTGTGAGACGGATATTGCAGCGAAGCAGGAGGAGATCCTGAAAAAAGAGGGGCAGCTTGTTGCCGTCAAGAAGAATGAAGAGTATCAGGCACTCCTTCATGAAATGGAGATGATCAAAAAGCAGATCAGCCAGAAGGAAGATCGTGTGCTGTCCATTATGGAGCAGATGGATGAGGCGCAGACTCGCTTTAATGAAGATAAACAGCGGATAGCGGGGGAGCAAAAAGAAATCGCTGCGGAATGTGCAAAAATTGATGCGGAGCTGGCGGTGGCTGTGGCGGAACGTGAGGTCTTGGAAGCCCAGCGCAAGCCCCTGCTCGATAGTATTGATCCTGCACATCTGCGTAAGTACGACCGCATTCGGCGGGCCAAGAAAACCGGTGCGGCAC
>WFTO01000337.1 GCA_015485435.1 Anaerolineae bacterium
ACATGTACGCCATTGCCTGCAAGGATCCCTGCGTGTTGGCCCATTTTTCCTCGTCTGTTGTTTCATGATCGTTCTTGGTGGCCATTGATGTCGCCATTGTTCTCTAAACAAAGATGATGTCCCCCATGGCATTGAAAATGATCGTTGGATTGGGCAATCCCGGTCCACGTTATGCACGCAACCGTCATAATGTTGGCTTTCAGATCGTCGACGCCCTTGCCGAGAAACATGCCCTCAGTTTTCAAAAACGGCAATTTAAAGCGCTTCTTGCTATGGGGGCCATTCAAGGTCAGCGCATCTTGCTGGTTAAGCCTCAAACCTACATGAATCTTAGCGGCGAAGCGGTCCAACCATTGGTCAACTATTATAAAATTGCCCTGTTGGATATGATGGTTGTGTTTGATGACATGGATTTACCCCTGGGCGTCATCCGTCTTCGACCTTTTGGGGGGGCAGGGGGGCATAATGGCATGCGTTCGATTATCCAGCGATTGGGCAGCAATCAATTTCCACGCCTTCGCGTGGGCATCGATCGTCCACCGGGACGTATGGATCCTGCAGCGTATGTGCTTCAAGATTTTAGCCCAGAAGAGGAGGCCGTAATGGTCCAAGTCAGGGCGCGGGCAGTGGATGCGTTGGAGACGTGGTTGGAACAGGGTATCGATGCGGCCATGAATGCATTCAATGTCAGAACTCCGATTGAATAAAACGTCACTTGATGGCATGCAATGCCATAGGGAAAAGTTTCCGATTCGATCGATACGATTTCCCCAGGATCCGGGCATCACGGCCTTGTGATCCTCACGTTTTCCCTGCTGACTGACTTTTTCATGTCTGTGCAACGTTCGACGCAAACCCACCCTCCTCGTCAAGGATCGCAGCTTCATTTGCGAGGCTTGCTTTCCTTTGTACGCGAGCGACCAGAGTTCAAGGTCCTGGTGTGTGAGCTTGTCGCGGGCCAGAATCCCAAACAACCATTGGGGATTATCCCCGCGGCTCGAAGTTTCGTGGCTGCGGGATTGGCGTTCGAGTGGTCGGCTCCCATCTTGTTGTTGACTGCTCGGGTCGATACCGCCATGTTGCTGGTAGATCAGCTGCGAGTGTGGATGGGGGCGGATGCATCACGGGTGTATCACTTTGCGGATCCCGACGCACTTCCATTCGAGCGGATTCCGTGGAGTCGAGAAACGCGACGCGCCAGGTTGGCGGCGTTGGTGGCGCTGAGCCGTTGGGGTCGTCCTGGAGGACCGACTCAGCCGCCAGTCATCGTTAGCTCGGTGCGGGCGCTGATGCAGTTAACCGCACCTCCGCAGATGTTCCGTCGATCGTTGCATAGTCTGCGCCGGGGTGAGTTGGTTGATTTAAACGCACTGTTGAGGCGATGGCAGCGTATCGGCTATGAGCATACGCCGGTTGTTGAGGCGCCCGGCGAGTTTAGTCGACGTGGCGGCATCCTCGATATCTGGCCTCCTTCTGAACCCTGGCCCGTACGGATTGAGCTTTGGGGGGATGAACTAGACAGTTTGCGGTATTTTGATCCCGGCACCCAACGCACGGTGCCTCAAGAAGCGCCGAAGCGGATTCTGATCAGTCCCGCCAGCGAAGCCTTGCTTGAAAAGGGACCAGAAGCAGCCGAGCGCCTGCGGGCGTTAGACCTGAGCGCCTGCCATCCTCCAGCGCAGCTCCAATGCGAACAGGATATCGATCAGCTTGTTGAGCGTAATGCATTCCGGGGCATTGAACTTTATATCCCCTATCTTTATCATCGCCCCGCCACATTGCTCGACTACTTCCCTCCAAATAGTTTATTGCTCATCGATGCCGCAGCGGATGTGGCCGCTCTCGCTCAGGACCTGGAGGGACAGGCCATGCAGATCGAGCAGAATCTCATCAAGAGTGGCGAATTGCCAGATCATTTTGCCAGCAGTCTGGCGGATTGGTCTTCTCTGCGACAAATCATTGAAGCCCGAGGCCCGCTTGTTTTAGGACAAGGAAAACTGGATGGACACAGCACCAGTGTGGGCGCGCCATTGGGCCGCTTGTTTCATCCTGGCCCACGGTGGGGGGGGCAATTGCGTCGGGTGATTGACCAGGTTGAGCGTATGCGTCAGGTGGACCGCGTGGTGATCGTCACCCGTCAGGCGCAACGCCTGCAGGAGCTATTTGCGGAGGAGGATGTCCCCGTCTCCGTACAAACGCGTTTGGACGAGATGCCCCATGCTCGTTCGATCACGTTGATCCAGGGACAGTTTGACGAGGG
Source organism: Anaerolineae bacterium (assembly GCA_015485435.1). Taxonomy (GTDB): domain Bacteria; phylum Chloroflexota; class Anaerolineae; order J102; family J102; genus M2005. The sequence goes on from WFTO01000337.1 coordinate 2,261, forward strand.
ATGGCGATTGTCGATTCAAGATGAGAGCCTGTATTTTTTGACCGACGCGGAAATCTTTGGATGGGGCAAAGCCAAGCGCCGTCGCAGTCGCCAGCCTCGGCCCGTGGCCCCAGAATCCTTTTTCGCCGACATCCAACCGGGTGATTATGTCGTCCATATGGATCATGGCATAGGGCAATTCAAGGGCTTGACTAAACTCGAACTTGACGGCATTGAACGAGA
>WFTO01000338.1 GCA_015485435.1 Anaerolineae bacterium
AGCAAACTCCACGCGATCCAATTGGTTCCGTCCCCTCTGTTCATCGCAGGCCGTGCAGGCAATCGAGAAACGAACGATCTCATCAAGGAGGATCGCTTTGTAATCGACGGCCACAACCACAACAAGGCTCCCAAAACAATCCATCCACTCCAAAGCCATTTGCCCACCATCCAGGCCTTGGGTGGAACGAACTCTCCTAAGGTAAAGGCGCGATATAATTGCGCGAGATACGCGCCCAAGGAGGGCAAGGATAAATTGGGGTTATTGTAACCTGGGATTTGACGCCAGGCGATGGGGATAATCGGCGCAACGATGAGAATGGCTATCCCTGCTACCATCAATAATCGCAGCCAACGCGCGCGCATTGCCCTTGCATCGGCAAAGGCCCAAACGACCAGCCATATGCCCCAGGCAGTCAGAATGAACACCGTGCTGTAATGTGTGACCAGAGCCAAGCCCACCAAAACGCCAAACAGCAGCCATCGGCGCCAAGAACGCCCCTGGTCAGCCATGGCCCACCATAAACTCAACATCCCCCCCGCCAGCAATGCCCAAGACATCGTATACATCCTGGTTTCCTGGGCCTCGGCCAGACCGTAAGGCGCAAACGCTGCCACGGCCAACGCCAAGCTCCCCGCGTCGACCCCGCGCGTCGCACCTAACCGACGAGCGAGCTGATAGACAAGTGCGATGGCGAGCATGCCAAACCAAACGCTCAAAAAACGCGTCGCAAAAGCAGATGCCCCAGCCAATCGCGTCCAGGCGTGCAAGGTGTAAAAGTAAAGAGGGGGATGAATATCCAGTTCGGGCGCTGTGGCGATTTCCATCAGGGGCCGCGTGGCCACATCGATATTCCGGGCCTCATCCCACCAAATATCTTGATAATCCAGGCGGTAAAGACGCAGCCCAAAGGCAGCCCACAGCAGCATCAGCAGAATGAGCCATCGTTGCCAGGAAAGACATTGAGTCATCTTTTTCATGGGACTTCGTCACGGAGACGATATTTTCCCTCAGAAGGGATGTAATCAAAAATCTGCTCGGGGATAAATTGCACAAAATCTTCAGAGGGGAGCTTCAGCCAATGGCCCAATACCGCAATAGGCGTCCCCTCTGCGCCCGAAGGCACATCAATCCCCAAACTGACGCCACCCCCTGCCCCATTCACCGAATACATCAACACTGTTGTTCCCGTCTTAAACGCCGCGTTGTTGAGTTGGGACCAAAGGAGGGTGAATATCGCTGCATCCCGTTCCACCGGAATTAGTAAAGTAGGCCGCGAAACAAACATGCCTGCATGATCTGGCGCAGGCGTGGGATCCCCGACGATGACCAGCGCCCTGTCGGACCATGTTGTTCCCAAAACGGTCATTGAAATCGCAGTGGTGTAGGTGAAAGGCGCACTTTGGGCCAAACCATAATGCACCAGTTCCATATCAGCCATCCCTCCGCCGGACCTAACCCGCACCGGCCCCTCCACAAAAACCATCTGATCAACAGCGGACTCAATCTCGGCAATAGGCGCGATGACGACGGGATCTGCGAGGATGCGAGCCTCAGGCGTTGGGAGGGGAGATTGCGCGATACTAGCGCCAACCTGTGGTGTTCCGTTGCCCTCTTGCGGGGCTAAAGGCAACGTTGGCGTAACAGTCGCGGCTGAACCTCCTGTTGGGGAAACCATTGGCGTCTTAGGAAGAGGAGTAAACGTTGCGATGGTAGGTGCTAACGGCCTGCCTGGCGTCGATTGCATGGCGGGTTTAAACAGATCCGTATAATTCCAGAACACAAAACCGCCAATCGCTATCAGCGTTGCCGCCAATGCCAACCAAGGAAGCACAGAACGAGAACGTCGCTGTTTTCCTCCTACCAATTGCACCAGGACCAGTGTCACATTATCGGGTGCGCCTCGCTCTAAAGCCAGCGCTAACAACTTTTCGGCGGCATCATCCAGAGGATAGCTTTTCAGAATGCCCGTCATGTCTTTTTCAGAAACCAAATTGCTGAGTCCATCTGAACATAACAACAAGATATCCTCAGGACGTGCGTTCAATTCATATATATCGGGCTGCACCCGCTCTTCATTCCCTAATGACCGGGTAATGACATTGCGCAATGGATGGTGAGCCGCCTCCTCAGCCGAGAGAATGCCACTCCGGGCCTGCTCCGCCACCCATGAATGATCCTGTGTGACTTGCTTGATGCGTCCATTTCGAAAAAGATAGGCGCGACTGTCACCCACGTTCGCTATCAGCCACTGTTCGGGAAGGTACAGCGCTGCCACCAACGTGGTCCCCATGCCGCTCATCTCAGCGTTGGTGGCGGCCTGGCTAAAAATCCGTTGGTTTGCGGCCGCGATAGCCGCGATCAAATTGGCTTTGGGATCGCGCCATGGAGCAGTGTAATATTCGCGAAACAAGGCATCAATGGCCAGGCGGCTGGCCACTTCACCTGCGGCATGTCCGCCCATGCCATCGGCCACCGCAAAAAGATGCCCGCGCGCCTGCAGATCGGCGTTGGTCAATCCCAGCCTTTCACGCCACTCCAAGATCGTGCCAAAATCATCCTGGTTGTTCGCCCGTACTTTGCCTGGATGCGTGCGGGTTTGGACGGAATAGAGGATGTGCATGACGTGAAGTATACCATAAAACGTTGGGGAATGACTTGCTCTGTGGTACGATTAAAAATTGCTGCATCGGGCATTTTATCAATCTTCGCCCCTTTTTTGTTGGATTCTGCCATCCACCACACGATCTTCATCCTATCCGACGCTTTTTCAAAGACCAGCCTTCCGCTCCATGCCGTTCAGACTTCGATTTCGCACAAAGTCGATCCTCTTTCTGCTTGCACTTCTCGCCATCATCACCACCTGGCCGATTTCACGCGATCTGTTTTCGCGCGTGCCCGGTTCTGACACATGGGCATACGATGAATATACGTTTATCTGGTCAATGTGGTGGTTTAAATACAGTGCATTGGACCTCCACAGCTCCATATTTTTCAGCCAAAACATTTTCTATCCGTTAGGCATGGAGCTCATTCTTTACTCTTATAATTTAATGGCCGCAATTTTGGCCTTGCCGTTGGGGCTCGTTGCCGGCTGGCCCTTTGCTTCCAATCTGTTAATTCTTTTCAATGTGGTTTTCTCTGGTTTTGGCGCTTACTTACTGACCATATGGCTTTTACAAAAAGGCATCCCACAAGAAAAGCGCTTTGGTTCTTCGCAATACGTGCATTGGGCCGCCCTTATTGCCGCTACCATTTACGCTTTTGCGAGCAACCGCATGATTTACTTGGCCTTGGGACACTACAACATCCAAAGCTGGGTTTTTCTTCCTTATTTTGTGCTCTATTTAATGCGGACAGTGACGCGGCCGAGTCGGCATAATGCGATTTTAGCTGGCGTTTTTGGAGCGTTCAATCTTCTTGTGGACATGCAATATGGTGTGTTCATGGCCTTTTTCGGGGTCTGCCTCTTGTTAGCCCGCCCTCTACGCGACTATCTATTTACGCGGCCTATTCCTTTCCGTCGTTGGTTTGCCCTAACATTTTCGGGGATTATCGCCATTTTGCTAACCCTGCCTTACTTCCTTGAAACGATTCAATCCATGCTGCATGCAGGGTATCTCATTCAAGGCTGGGGCGACGCCTTGAAGTTGTCGGCAGATTTGGCTGGATGGCTGACGCCAACGGCATTACACCCCCTATGGGGCACGGATTGGCCCGCTCGGCTCAGAGCTGTGCAGGAAGGCACAGCGCCATTTAATGACGTCAACACGGTCTTCCTTGGCTTTGTCACCACCGGATTGGCGTTTATAGGTGGTGTTTTTCTGTGGAAGCGCGCCCGCGGTTGGGTTATTGCCGCCACTCTATCCGCACTCTTCACATTGGGACCGCTGCTGCAAATTTATGGAAAAATAGTCTACAACTTCGATGGCCTCACGACCTCTATCCCCATGCCCTTTATCATCCTTCATTATATTCCCTTTGTGAAGGGCAATCGCACGGCGAACCGTTGGAGCATTGTCTTGATGCTTGCATTGGCCGTGCTTGCCGCATGGGGCGCCTTCTGGCTTATCAACAAACTAGATTGGAAGCGAAACCATTCTCGCATCGCGCCATTGCTCTCCATGCTTTTGGTGGCGCTCATTCTATTTGAACATGCGGCCATGCCCTTGCCCACCACCGACGCTCGCATCCCTGACGCGGTGCAACAACTTGCAGAGCTGCCCGAGGGCGCTGTTTGGCAAATCCCCATGGGCTGGCGGAACAGCTTCGGCGTGCTTGGCGTGGAACGCACGCAAGCTCAATACTACATGACGGCTCATCGCAAGCCCATCATTTCGGGCAACACTTCGCGTAACCCTTCGATTAAATTCGATTATTTTGCCCGCCTGCCCCTGGTGGCGGCCATTGCCCAAGCCCAAGCGGGCCATCCCATCCCCGATGAGCTATGGACCGCGGCAACGTCCCAAGCAGAAGATGTCATCACCCTCTGGAATGTGCGCTATCTTATGCTGATGCCCCCGGTGCCGGGACGTCTTCCCTACGCGGACACCTGGCAAGCCAGCCAAAACACCGCGCTGAAACTGATTCCCCACAGCAATCAGCCTATTATTGATGATGGACGCATTCAAATTTTCGAGGTGCAGCCGGGAGAACCCTTGCCGCTCAAGTTGGATTTCGGAGCTGAAAACACCGACTTATGGCGCGCTGAGGGTTGGGATAGCGATGAACCGGATGTGGGGGGAGCGAATGGCGTTTGGGCCATAGCGCGTCGAACACATCTCCTTTTCCGCAGCAAGGACACCACGCCGCGCCAAATTCGTTTCCGAACTGCGCCATTCACTTGGCCCAACGCCCCAGAACAAATCCTCACCCTCCAACTCAACGGCAAAACTCTATCAAAAATCGCAATGTCCCCCGGCTGGCAAGAATATGAATTCACCATTTCTCCGAAGCCAGGCATCAACCACCTGTGGTTCGAATTCTCTCGAGCGGACAGTCCTCGCGACAAACTTCGCCAGGCAGTCATCGGAACCACAGGCGTACAAAGCCCCGTCAACATCTCGATCCATGCCTTCGACCAGGCGTTTATGACCTTAACCGACGCCTCCGGGAACGTTATCGACGCATCCTTCGGACGTCGAGGTTATAATGTGACCCTTATCTCAACAACAACGGGAGAAG
>WFTO01000339.1 GCA_015485435.1 Anaerolineae bacterium
GGTATTCGCATTCTTCGTAATTTTCTGGCGATCTGTCAGCCGTAAATCAGGACTCTCGGACGATCATCACCGGGCATGTGGCATGTGCCAAGACCTTTTGGCTGACGCTGCCAAGAAGTAAGCTGGCCACCGAGCCCAATCCCCGGGCGCCCATCACAATCAAATCGACGTTTCGGGCATCCGCCACCCGAAGGATTGCGTCCGCTGGCGGACCTTCGAGTATCTCGGGGATGACATCGAGGCCCGCTTCTTGCAATTGCGTCGCCACGGGCTCGATCAGCTCCTCCGCTTTCTCAAGATAACGGGCGATGGTTTGAGATAAATTGGGCTCTCCTAAATAATCTGGGATCTTAGGATACGCATGCACGATCAATATCTGAGCATTGGTGAGCTTTGCCAGCTGTGCGGCATAGTTGACCGCTTTTTGGGCTGCGGGCGAATCATCTACGGCGACAAGGATTTTCTGGAACATGTTGGCATCTCCTGATGTGGGTTGGGGTCAGGTCCGATAGGTGTCCATGGCCTTCCATGGTTCATCTTGCTTTTAGTGTAACAATGAAGCATTGGAACTGCATATGATCTTGCGTACAGCCTAACAAAAACCGCGGGCCAATAGCAAGCCAAGCGCCGAGAGGAGAACGCGTTCCTTGATTTGCCCGGTTCGAACCGCCTGTTTCACCCAGTCCCAGGTGCGCCATTCTACGGTGAGAAATTCCGCCCGATCGAAATGCGTTTGTGCACGGTCATGCAAGCCTTTCGCCAAAAAAAGATAAATGCACATGTCTCCCAATGCCGGATTATCCCAGAATTCTCCTAGAAACTCCCATGAATCGGCAATGTAACCTGTTTCCTCCGCCAATTCACGCTGAATCGCCTCTAATGGCTCTTCTCCATCATCGACCAGGCCGCCAGGAAGTTGCCAGATCACTTCATTCACGGGATAGCGGTATTCTCGCTCCAGCAGGAGCCGGTCCTGGTCATCAAAGGCCAAAACTGCCACACCGTGTGTGTGACGGCGAATGAGTGTGTATTCATACGTGTCGCCGTTAGGCAGCAGGACTTCATCCAGATCGATGGATAGCCAACGGTTGGAAAAAACGGTTCGCGAGGTGATGGGCTTCCAGGGCTGTGGAGTCGTAGGTGTCGTTTTCATGGGATGGAGCCGTGATGAAGATTATGTGTCTGCAGAGTGGGTGTTTTCGCAATGGATTTTGTGGGGAGGGAGTTCCGCTTCCGCTTTCGCTTCTAGGGCCTCATAGGCGGCTTTCATGCGTGCGTACGCAAGGTCGCGTAACGCATCCACGCGTTCAGGCGTGAACCCCTCGCTGGCAATGGGAGGAAGCACCTGAATCCAGACCTTGCCTGGCTGGGCATGGCCGGCGAGTGCATCCAATAGACAATAGGAGGGGCTCATGATCACCGGAACCAGGGGCACCTGCAATTGAAGGGCCATGTGAAAGGGGCCTTTTTTGAATGGGCCCAATCCCTGACGGTCTGTATTCAAGCGTCCTTCTGGAAAGATCCAAAGATTGAGTTGTTCTTGCCGCATTTTTTCTGCTAGAGCATTCATGGCTCGCTTCGATTGCTCGAGGTCTTTGCGATCGATGAACACATTCCCGGCTTTTTCAAAAATCCAGCCCGCAATAGGGATGGTGCGTAAGCCTTTTTTGGCCACGACAACGGTGCGTGGCGGGTATACCTCAGCAATCAATGCCGCCTCGATGGTATGCTGATGATTGTTTAAGAAAATACAAGGCCGATACGCTTCCAAATATTCTCTACCCTCCACTTCGATTTCGATGGGGACGATATGAAAAACGCCCCATCGGATGAATCTTAAAAAGGCTCGATCTGCGTCATAGCGGTTGTTTGGATGGAATAGCAGCCAAATGCCCATAGCGAAGGGCGATAAAATCATCCAAATAATGACCAGGACGGAGCGTATCCATGAAATGATTTGCTGCATCTCTCCTTACCTGCAATCAGTCGAATAGTAGAATAGGGCGTCCGCTCCAGGTAGAAGGGGGAACGCCTCCGAAAAGCGAGATGATCGTGGGCGCAATGTCGGTGATGTGAATGGGCGGGGCCAAAACTCCCGGGCCGATGCTCGGCCCGGCAACGATCAATGGAATGGTCAAATCTTCTGGCAGCCTGGAGCCATGAGTCTTTTCATGCCCGCCATGATCGCTGGTAATGATAACGATGGCATCCTCGCGGACCGCGTTCATGACGTGGCCGATGCAAGCGTCTGCGTGATGGATGGCCGCCAGGTAGGTTTCCGACATCCAGCCGAACACATGACCGATGATGTCTGTCTGGCCCAGATAGACAAAGGCGAAGTCAACCGGTCTCTTGCGTAGCCAATCGGCCGCGGCCGCGGCGATTTCGCGATCGCCAGCGCCCTGAGGCTCGTATAGATTGTTGAGAAAGATGGAAACATCCACAGCGCCAGGGGGCGCCAAATCGCGCAATTCGGCCCAATTGAAAAACTGAGCGGTTTTGCGTCCTAGTTGGTGAATGCAGTGAAAAAGGTTGTGAACGACAGGCCGATCCGCTGTTGGCCAAACGTTGGTGGTGATGCCATGCTGAGAGGGTTCAACGCTATAAAATAACGACGCGTGGCATGGCAGCGTCTCTGATGGATGGACGGTTTGCGCTTGCAATGTGTATTTGCCCGCTTCCATGAAGCGGTCCATCACCGGGGTGTCCGCGCGGTTCAAACCATCTGGGCGCATGCCATCAATAAGAAAGAGGATGATTTGACGGGCGACTGACATGTTAATACAAGGCAACGAGAATGAGGCCGATGAATACGACGCCGATGCCGATGATTTTGGGACGATAAGGGGGCTCTTTCAAAAACAATATTCCCAACAACGCGCCAAGGGGGATGCTCAACTGCCTGAAGGCGGCCACGTAGCTAACATTCGTGACATAAGCCATCGAAGCCAACACCAACCCATATGCGGATGTGATCACCAGTCCGGTCAACGCTGCTTGTCTTCGCCCGCGATGCCAAAGAATGCGCAATCGTTGGCGCTCCGAGGGCCACAGCAGCACGAAAATCGCGACCCACAGGCCGGTGCTAAAGGTCTGCAAGGCGACATAAAACAGAGTGATTTGGGTGGTTGGCATCCAGGTAAGCGCTTGTCGAAGCCTTCTCAGCGCTTCATCGTCGACCAGGGTGTACCCTGTGGTGCCCAATGCCGCTATCAGGGCCAGAAGACAACATAAGGCCAGGTAGTCGTTCAGCTGAATATGACGGAAGCTTTTGATAGGCAACAGCAGGCAGCCTATTGCGACAGTGATCATGCCGAGAAGTCCGAGCTGGGTGATCTGATCTCCGCGCCCCAGAACAAAGCTGATGCCAGCGATCAATAGCACGGGCAACGCCCGCAGCAAGGGATAGGCCAGGGACATGTCACCATGTCGGTAAGCGCCAGCAAGTCCAGAAAGGTAAATGGCTTGAAATAAACCTGTGATGAAAACCAATCCCCAAATGGATGTGGGCACCCAGGCCAGGACTGTGCGGTTGTACCAAAGCAACGGAGTAAGCAAAGCCATGGAGGCCAGCACCGCCACCAAAAAGAAGGCCGCGCTTGGCTGGCGCTTGCTGAAAAGATTCCAGCCCGCATGGGCGACTACAGAAATGGTGATAAGTGTGAGTGCAGTCGGAGACACGGTGTAATGATAGCACAAATCTTGGGCGCTGGCGCGAATACAGGGAGGCCAGTAGGCGCTCCCTGTAAGGATATTGTTCAGACATGTCGTGAGCTTAGCGGCTGTATTGAACGGTATACGTCAGTGTGGTTTCACCACCCGCTGGCACCTTGATCACCCATTCCACTGTGGAGCTATTCAAAGTCGAAAAATCGTTGGGAGAGGCTTTGATGATTTCCCAGTTCACGCCGGTAAGGAAATGCTCCACAACGTGAATCGCAACCGATTCCTTTTCCTTATGGTTTCTGAGGGTGATCTGATAGGATTCTCGCCAGACATCCTCGCTGATACGTTTGGTCTCGGTTTGCACTTTTTCTCCGACTAGATCAAACGCCTCGCCAACGGTCAGGGTGACATCTTCGTTTTTTGGGGTGTGGTCGATACGATCTTCTCCGATAAATAAAGGCGAGCCGTCCGCATCGGGTTGGTACATGCGCACTACACCTGCAGGCAGCTGGGCGTTCACCCCTTCTTTGTCTGTGCGAAACCGGAGTTTGACCTGCACGTTAGCGATGTGGGGGCTAGATGCGCCGCGCATCACCCAGCCTGAAGAGGGTTCAAACACAAAGATTTTTTCTGCAGGCACGTCGCGCGCGTTCAGAAATTGAATCTGTTTGGTTTGATTTTCTTTGATGGTTACCGGTCGTGGGATCTCATAGAGGTGGTATTCGGCAAAGGTGCGTTGCTCGATGGGCGGCTGTCCGGCGGCCTTGGCCACTTCCATCTCCATAAAGATGGGTTGTGGCGGGGTCGATTCGGTCACCCGATTGATATCGCCGGCCACCAGTTTCAGGCGCGCGTCTTTGTAGGTCGCGCCGCTGCGGTTGTCCAATGTGATCCATCCATCAAGGTCCAACTTCTCGCTTTGGTCATCCAACACAAGCACATAATTTGCTTCCCAGGAGATGCCCTGGGTGAGATATGCGATCTCGACCTCTTGCGCACCCGCCTTGCTGGCGTCCACCAACCATTGCAAGGTGGGTTTGGTAATCAATCCTTCGGGCAATTTCGGAAAAGTGAATTGACGAACTTGGTCATATTTGAGCACGTCGACGCCGCCATCTTCGGTCTGGATGATGATGTCATTGCTTCCGCTCAGCAAGGTTCCCTGATGCTTGCCGTCATCTTGCGTAATCACCACAATGGGTTGATCCACATATTTTTCTAACAATTTTTGAGAGCCGACAATATCGTATTCATAGTTTTGCTCCAGCACCACAGCTTCGGGATCGTCAAGGGAGCGAAAATGGACGCTTTCGGGAATGATCTGCGAGGGCACATCCGCGACGGAAACATGGTTTACCCCTGTTTTGAGCTGGAATTGACGCACTTCTTTGATCAGCCCGATGTTGCTGTTGTAAACGGTGAGATCGATGACCTTGGGTTGGGCCTGGGCTGTGGATGGGGGGTAGGCGTTGTTCCAGGCGCCGGCAGCAACGATTGCCGCGCCAAATAACAAAAGCGCCAAGGATGTTTTGTTGAACATGTGGAGCCTCCTGAGAGATAGCATGCACTTGCAATTGGGTTGTAAGCAATCAGGTGCAAATTGGCATGGTAAATGGATCGAAGTTGTGATGCATCACCTAACACGTGAACGCCGTATCCCCATGCTTTGTTCCATGCCCTGTCATGTTTGCAATTGGCTTGCTGGCGCTATGCGCGATGAAGGAAAGCTTGTTGAACGTTGAGCCTTCCTTCACATTTCACGTTGTATCGTCAGATCATTTGAGCAGTTCGGGAGCGTCGCTGCAAATGCCATCCACGCCCATTCGTCGCAATGCTTGGATCTCTTCGGGACGTTCTTCATGCCAAAGGATGACGCCCAGTTTGGCATCGCGAACGCGTTGCACCCATGCTTTGGTTAAGAGGGTGTGTGGTTGGGGGACTGCATTCTCCCAGCAGGGATGGACAAAATCAGCGTTAACAGCCTGAGCCAGTGCGACTGGATCGATATCTGGCGAGTGAAATAAAATGGCTGTCTGAATACGCGGATCCATTTGTTTGACCGCAGCCACCCAGTCGGGGCGGAAGGAGCCCACCAGGGCCCATTGATAGAGATCGTGCTCCTGAAACGCACGCACGACCGCTTCGATCGCTCCGCCAGTTTTGAGTTCGATATACATGCCGAGCAATTCCTCTCGGCAAACCTGAATGGCTTCCTCAAGGGTGGGAATGCGTTCCCCCTGGCCTGCATCGATGAGTTTTAGTTCTGCCAGGGTTTTGTGCCGCACTTCGCCAGCGTGACCAGGAAATCGATCGACCGCGGCATCATGAATCACCACCGCCTGGCCATCTGCACTCATCTGGACATCGAATTCCACCATGTCTGCGCCCAGGCGCGCTGCTTCTCGAAAGGCGGCCAGGGTGTTCTCGGGTGCGTGGGCCGACGCGCCTCGATGGGCGATCCGCCAAAAACGCATCTCTTGAGGTGGGATTTCCTCGGCAAGCTTTTGCAGCCACCAGGCAATGCGAACCGGTATCCATCGATGCAATGCTGGCCAGGGGACGAGCAGTGCTTCGGTGATGGGGAAGCGAAGATCGAATTCCCAGGCTGGATCGAAAGCAAGACGTTGAAGATAACTTAAAACCAGACGGTTGGCTTCGGGCGTGCGGAAAGAGGCCATTTGCTCTTCGAATAAGGGCGTAATCCACATGCCATTCATGCCAGCAAAGCGCCGGGTTGTGGCGGCTATCATTTGCGGCGATCGATGTTGAAAGAACCAGGATTTTTCCGGGGCGAAAGCGTGTTTTCCTGGCTCCGAATGCAGAACCAGGTGCTCATCTTCCATGGGAAGCGCGCCATGAATGCTCATGTCATGGTAGCCCCCATGCCAGCTGGCTTCTCCCCGCACAACCTTTCCCTTTTCGTCAACAAAAACCCAGACATGTTCCAGCTCATACAGGTGACCTATATCCCAATCCCACCAGATGGCGTATTCGATGGCCATGACGGCGGGCGGCGTCAATTCGACCTCCCGCGGGAAGGAAGGGGAAGGGCCGCTTTCACGATAGATTGTGTAACCTACGGCCAGCGGGAGAAATGGCTCATTGCGATCGAAAAGGATGATGGGCGCATATCGGGCGGCAAGGGCCCGCTCTTCGGGATGTTGGGGCGTTTGTAACAGCGATTCAACCGTCGCAGAGGCGAGTTCGTCCATGATCGGTGAAAGATGTGGGTTGATCGGGAGCGGGGACATCAATTCCGGTAAGGAGATGATGCTTTCGTCTCCGCTCCGGTGGATGAGGAAGCATGTAGAAGAAAGGGATTGGCTAGGTAGATTTGGGAAACAGGGAGGGGGGCTTTGGCGAAATATCGGTATGCTTTGGCGGGATCCAGAAAGAAGTCCCCTCGTTGCAACGCATCACCGATCTCCTGGTCATAACCCCATGGGGGATTCGCCTTATCCTCCCCCCAATTGTCGCCATCGAATGCGGCTGGCAGGGTCATGTCACGATAGGTGAAGGGCCGATCGAAGAGCTGACCGGCCCCGATCTCGTGGCGATGCCGCCACAGCGTGTCGGCGATGGAGAGCAGCTCATAACGAACATCGTTATCGCGGATGTCTTGTGGGCGTTCTGCGCGCGCTCCTGGCCGATAGATGATTTTGCCCGGGGCCAGCGCCTGAGGCTTGCCGTAGATGCCATGTCCAAAGGTCTCGACCCAAACAACGGGGTGGGCGTCCTCCAACCAGACTTTGCCGCGCACCTTCAGGGCGCCTGATTTCACCCCCGCGCCTGGAAATGTGTAGAGGTAGATGTGGTTGTGAGCCAGGGTGAAAAGCGCCGCGGGTTGACCAAACCGCGTGTTATTTTTGCGAACAACCACTTCAAGGGATTCCATATCGTTTTCGTGGCAGCCATCGCTTTGGGCGCATGGGGCTTCGGTGTAATCTCGGGGATGGTAAAGGGCGTAAAAGAGGAACCAGTGCGTTTCGGTTTCGATGACTGAGTTGTAGACAAATGCCCGCAGATCGCCAGTGGGTTGATGCTCCCAATTGTTGTTCCCAATCCAGTCGCCATCGAAATCGACGGCGGTGAGAAAATCCTGGTCGCTGGCGGCGCCCTGATAAATGATCGGGGCGTAATGAGCGGCCAGCGCCTCATGCGA
>WFTO01000340.1 GCA_015485435.1 Anaerolineae bacterium
CGTCTCCTACATCCACCCAAATAGCGCTCCCCACCCCTACTTCCACTCCTACACCCATCCCTACCCTAACGCTTGCTCCAACGCCCACACCTACCCCAACAACGGACATCATTTGCGAAGAACGGCTGGTGAACGGCGGATTTGAAGAATCTCAAGGCTGGCGACGCTTACGCAGCCGTTACACCGCCCGAATCGCCCACAGCGGCAATCGATCCTTGCAGGTTGGATTAGTTCCCCGTAATCTCCAACTCGACGCTGAAGCCAATAAAGACGCCGAGGTCGCGGCTGTACGACGAATCCGTCTGGGGCGAATTTCTCGAACCACCCAGACACTTCAACTACCCAAGGACGCCGCCTCTATCACTCTGAGCTTTTGGTACTGGCCTGGTTCCGACGCCCGTAAAGAGGACTGGCAGCGGGTGAGGTTGTTGCGCCCTGGCAGCCGGCGTTCCCTCACCACTCTGATAAAAGTTCGAGAGAATGAACGGGTCTGGAAACAGGCTCAATTCGACCTGACGCGTTACGCGGGCCGTAGGATTACCCTTGCTTTTGAGGTGTATAACAACCGCACGTGGCAGAAAGGCCGCACGTGGATGTTTGTAGATGATGTCAGCCTTCAGGTCTGTCGTCCTCTTGCGCCTGGTCGAACCACCCCTACGCCGACACCCTGATTGCCGATATAAGCTTGCCTTGTCGTAAAAGATGGGCGTAAGTCGGGAATGCTTGACCTCGACATCGACGCAGATGCGGATACCGCTCGTATCCAGGATTTGCCAGGGTGTCAGTGTCAGCGGTCATCGATGGTGGGCCTGGCCCGCGTCGTGAATGGGCATTGCAGCGGAGCCAGGGTAGATCAACCTCCCTCGTGGTCAATGGATGACGCACATTAGTTGAGCGGCAGGCTTACAGGTTGCCCCAGCCCGGCAGAGCGATAGGCAGCCAGCGCCACCTCCATGGCCTTGAAGCCGTCGTAACCGGTGACCCGCGGCTGGCGGTGTTCATGTGTGGCGCTGACGAATTCCTGCACCATGGCCCTGTCGGGATCGGAAAGCCAGGGGATCCAGGCGGGCAGGTCGGTGTGGCTGTAGGCTTCGATGTTCTGGCTGAATGCGTCTACGTGCACCACGCCCTTTTGTCCGATAAGCTGCAAGGCCAGTCCGCCCCAGGTGGGATAGTTCTTGGGCCGGCTCCAACTGCAATCGATGCTGGCGAACGTCCCGTTGGCGAAGGTGAGGAGGAGCAGGCCGCCTGTCTCCACCTCCACCTCGTCCCGGTGCATGATGCGGTTGGTTTGGGCGTACACCTCGACCACCTCATCCTGCAGATACCAGCGCAATACATCGGCCAGATGCACCGTGTGATCGAAAACCGAGCCGCCGCCCGCCAATTCCTTATCCACGAACCAGTCCCGATAGCGTTTGGGCATCTGTCCCTGATTGACGCTGTTCACGGCCAGTATCTTGCCCAGTCCGTCTTGCTCCAGCAGGGTTTTGATCTCCAGGATGGGTGCGGAAAAGCGCATGGGGAATGCGGTCATGAGGATGACGCCCGCGTCCTCGCAGGCTTGCAGCATGGCCCGCCCATCTTCCAGGGTGGTGGCCAAAGGCTTTTCGCACATGACATGCACGCCCGCGGCCGCGGCCAGCTCCACCAGAGGGCGGTGCCGTACGTTTTCGGAGCAGACGATGACGCCGTCGGGCTGCTGGGCCAACAGGGCGTCGTAGCTCTCGAAGAAGGGAACGTCATAACGCTGGGCGAAGCGCTGACCTCGGGCAGCGTCGTCATCCGCAATGCCGATGAAGTCGATGTCAGGCAGGGACTTGAGTTGGTGGGCATAGGATTCCGCATGTAGATGAGCGAAGCTCATGATGCCAATGCGGAGGGGGGAGGAAGATGATTTTTTGTCGTGCATGGTGAGCTCCGAGGAGAATGGAGGGAGACGGGAGCAGGGAGCAAGGAGTAGGGAGTAGGAAGACGGGAGTAAGGAGCAGGGAACAGGGGGAAGGAGGGGGAGAAGTGGTTATAGGCGGCGACGGGTGCTGTGAATGAGGCCATTGAGAAGACGGCCAACCTGTTCTGCTGCTCTCATCAATTCGGCATTTGAATCAATGTAATCCAAGTCATCGGAGAGGATGAAGTAATACTTGAGTTCCTCCAGCGATCCTTCGGCGATATTGTAAAACTTCAACTTGTCCTTAATGCCGTATCGGGTGAATCCCTCAGCGATATTCGCTGGGATAGAGACAGCCGCTCGACGCATCTGAGATGTGAGGCCATATACTTCAGTTTTGGGAAATGTCTGCGTTGCTTTATAGACTTGCAGCACCAATGCGTGAGCCTCTCGTCATACTTGTAAGTCTTGAAAACGGTTGACTTTGCTCACAAGCACTCTCCTTGCTCCTTCCTCCTTCCTGCTGTTTACTCCCGAATGGCGACAGCCATACCACTTTCCGCCGACTGAATCGCGGCCAGTGCGATCTCCAGCGCGGCCAGCGCGTCTTCCGCGGTGACGGGGAGGGGCGCGCCCGTGGTGAGATGGTCGTAAAAGGCTTTGATCTGGGTGACGTAGGGGCTTTCCAGCAGAGGGCTGGCAGGCACGGGCACATCGCCCGCTGCGTCGTCATCCCCCTTATGCCAATACGTGGCGATGGGCGCGCTGGCGTCCGAGTTGTGCACCAGCAGCCCGCCCGAGCCCGCGATCTCGAACTGGGTGCGGAAGGTGGGGGGCGGATAGGCCCAGGAGCCCTCCACATGGGAGATGGCGCCGTTGGTGTGGGTGAGGATGGCCAGGGCATGGTCGCCGGGCGAGATGCGGGGATCGCCGATGTGTTTGCAGAAGACGCGGGTGACGTCGCCCGCGATCCAACGGGCGTAATCGAAATCATGGATCATGAGATCCAGGATCATGCCGCCCGAGCGTTCGAAGTCCAAAAACCAGTTATCCTCGGCCTTGCGGGGGCGAAATACGTCCCGTTGCAGGCGCACCACCGCCACCTCGCCCACCTGACCCGCGTCCACCGCTTGCTTGGCCCGCACATATTCGGGGAAGAAGCGCACCACGTGGGCTACCAGCAGCTTCACGCCTGCGGCTCGACAGGCGTCGATCATACCCCGGCCTTCCTCCACGGTCCGGGCCAGCGGTTTCTCGCAGATGACGTCCACGCCCGCGGCCGCGGCCTGCAAGGTCATCTCGTGGTGCAGATGGGTGGGGGTGCAGATGTCCACCACGTCGATGTGGGGGAGCATGGCGGCCAGGTTGGGATAGGCTTTGGCGTCGTATTTTTCGGCCATGGCCTGGGCGTGTTCGAATTTGTCGGCCACAAAGCCGACGATCTGGGCGGGCGTGTGGGTCCAGGCTTCGGCGTGGGTTCCGCCCATGGCCCCCACGCCCACGATGCCAACTTTCATAGGAGTCTCCTATTATTCGTTTTCAAAATAATCAATGTCGATGCGTTTGATTTCGTATGTGCTGAC
>WFTO01000341.1 GCA_015485435.1 Anaerolineae bacterium
TCCCACGTCCCTCGCACCCCTCCCTTCGCCAACACTTGTTCGGACTTATGTCGTCCAGCCCTACGAGACACTCTACGACATTGCCGTCAAGTTACATGTCTCATTAGAAGCGCTGGCCCAGGCAAACCGCATCACCGATCCAACAACGATCCAACCAGGAGACCTATTGATCATTCCTTAGCATAATGCGACGGCAACTGTCATACACGCTGTATGACTGGTTCGCACTTCGATAACGGCAACCTATCAGACTGTCAGACTGAACGCGCCATTATGAAGGCGAATCCGGAGTTAAGGCGTGAAACCACGCTCCGATTTACGCCAGGGTGAGATGCGAGCAGACCATCCTTGGCTACGTCCATGTGCGCCTCATCCTCTATGTTCGTCGTCTCGCATTATTTTTTCGTTTCACTCCAAAGTGACGTTTATGTCACGCACGGATCGCTTTCCCTGGTCAGGGTGTCAGCAGAAAATCAGCCAGTCGAACGGGGTTGGTCAGGCGAGAAATGGAAAGTTGTGGTATGCTGGTAGTAATTTACCAACCAGGAATGCTTTCCAAACTCCTGTTATAATCCCACACTCACCATTACCCAAATGATTTGGAGGTTTGAATGGGTCAACTGATTGCTGCTGTCATGTTTTCAATCATGGCTGCGATTTTGGTCATCGCCTTTCTCGGCATTGTTCTTGCACGCGGGGGCAAAAAAGTCAATGCCCGTACTACATTGTTTGCAGGCATTCTCACCGGGCTACTGGTCCTCACGATCATGGCCTTGATTAGTAGTTACACAGTTGTCCAGGCCGGTTCAGTCGCCGTCGTGAAGCGGTTCGGTGAGGTTGTAACCGTCTTTGAGCCAGGTCTCAACTGGAAAATTCCTTTCGTCGATCAAACCATTGTTTATCGCACCCAAGAGATTGTCTACGAAACCAGCGATAACCCCGATGTGTCGAAGGCGGATTACACAGACTATCAAGTCGATACAGCCACCAGCGACGGACAACAGATCACAGCGCGATACACGGTTCGTTTCCGCATCAAACCCCAGGAGGCGGCCAACATCGTGAACAATCTAGGCACCGAATCTGAGGTTGTCGAAAAGGTCGTCAAACAAAACAGCCGCGTGTGGGTGCGCACCTTGCTCCGCAACTATACAGCCAGCCAACTTTATTCTGGAGATATTCGCGAAGCCCAGGATGCCATTGCCAGTCAGCTCCGCAAGGACTTTGAAGAGGAAGGGCTTGAGCTTGTCTTCTTCGGCCTCCGCCAAATCGGTTTCACCGACGCCTACAAACAGGCAGTCGAGAACAAACAAATTGAAGCTGAAAACATCATCACTCGCAAAAATCAAGCGGAACAAGCGAAATATGAGAAGGAACGGTTGATTACCCAGGCCGAGGCCGAAGCCGAACGACAACGACTGGAACGGATCGGTGTCGCACAAGGTCAGGCAGAATCCATAAAACTCAAAGCCCAGGCCGAAGCGGAGGCCACCTTGCTGAAAGCCCAGGCTCAAGCCAAAGCCAATGAACTCCTGGCCAAAAGCCTGACGCCTGAACTCATCTATTGGCAGGCCGTTGTGCAATGGTCCGGACAATATCCCACCGTGTTAAGTAGTGGTGGTGGAGAGCAGTTCATCCTACCTGGCGACCTGTTCCGCATGCCCGAACCTGGAGCCGTCCCCACGCCTACGGCCGAACCCACGCCTGAGCCATCTCCCACACCCGCACCTTAACCCCACGACACTAGCGTTTCAACATACGTGGCAGCGCGGCCAGTTCAGGAGAACGCAGCACCCACGCCAGGAACACATAGATGCCAATGGCGAGGGAGCCAAATAGCACCGCTTGCATCTTCAGTGAGAGAAACGGCGCTTCAGCCATCAATCCGTAAATCAGCCCTGCCATCAACAACGACGCGACAAGGGCGCGTGTGAAACTGGCCAACACGCGCCCTTCTTCCCATCCTCCCAGTTTCTTTCTCAAGCCCCATAAGAGCGCCGCCATTTCCAGCGTTGCGGCCAAGGCATTTGCAAGTGCCAGGCCCCCATGAGCCAGGGGTTTGACTAGGACCAGACTGGCGAGGATGTTCAGCCCCATGGCTGAGACACCAATCACAACCGGGGTTTTCGTATCTTTCATGGCATAAAAACTGCGAGCAGTCACCTCAACCAGGGCATGCCCCATCAACCCCAGGGCAAAAAATCCCAACGCATAAGCGGTCATTTGCGTGGCACGAGCATCAAACGCGCCACGTTGAAGCAACAAAGCCACAATCGGCTCGCGTAACAGGATCAAAATCACGGCCGAGGGAAGGGTCAAAAAAATCAACATCGAAAAAAGGCTGCCAAGGGTATGTTGCATGGCCTTGATTTTACCCAGAGCGGCCTGGTGGGAGAAGGTCGGAAAGGCCGCGGTGGCTATCGATTGAGCAAAAATACCCTGAGGCAACAACATAATCAACCAGGCATAGTTTAACGCGCTGATCGAGCCCTCGACCAGATGCGACGCCAAGAACACATTGACAATGAAATTGATCTGAACCACGGCTAGGCCCAACACCCTGGGAGCCATCAGGCGCAAAACCTCCCGCACCCCAGGATCTGCCAGGCTTAGAGACGCTTGCCAGCGCGCTCGGAAATGCACCAGACCAGGAATCTGCACCGCCAGATGCAATGCGGCGCCAAGCACCACCCCAACGGCCAGGGCATATACGCCCATCCCTGGTGCCAACAAGTAGGCAGCAAAAATAATTGATAGGTTATAAAGCACCGGAGCCAGAGCGGGCAACAAGAAGTGATGGAAGCTGTTGAGGATGCCCATGATCAAACCGCTGATCCCAAAGATCACCGTACTCAACAGCATCCATCGCATCAAGCTGACGGTGAGCATTTGTTGTTCGGGAGAAAATCCCGGGGCGATAATGTATTTCACCAGGGGATGAGCCAACGCTCCGGCCAGAATCGCCAGGGTAATCAGGCTCAACAACAATAAATTGCCCACCTTCGACGCCAGACTCCAGGCGCTTTCCAGATCGTCATGGGCGACCCGTTCACTGAAGGTGGGAATAAAGGCTGAGGCCAGGGCCCCGCCTGCAACCAGAGTAAAGAGCAAATCGGGCAATCGAAAGGCTGCAAGATAGGCGTCTAACTCCGCACTGGCCCCGAAGCGAGCGCCAATCACCATTTCGCGCACCAAACCAAGGGCGCGACTGACAATAAACAGTGCCATCACCAGGCTGGCGGCCCGGGCGATTCGGCGCATGGGGGTGGTGGTTCCGTCGGTGGTCGTCATGGCATCACAGCAATGATCTCACGTATCGTTAATCATAACAGAACCGTATTTCAACCATAAACCCGGTTCGATCATTGGCGCGACCTGCCAAAAATTCGCGCGCTTTCCGTTGTTTGGCGCCGTCAAATAGGAAGACGTTCCAATGCGGGCCAGTGCAACCGCGCAAACACATGATCCAACCGCACTTTGACTTCAGGACGCAATCGCTGGCGATATTTTCCATACAGAGGGGCCCATTGCACCAGCCATCGCCAAATGAAGGCGGCATCCATTTGCTGCACAAACCATTGAGGATCGATAACAAGTCCCCGGCGTTTAAGCTCTTGTAGATAAATCTCGGTCATATTGCCAAACGAAAGCGGAGGTGCGGCCTCAGGATATGCCCATGGATGCAAAAATGTCACCCAATCCAACGCTGGCGGGCCCCATCCCACCAATTGCCAATCATACCATATCCGTTGCCGGCCATCTTTTCGTATCGCTATGTTCTGAAACCCGGCATCTCCATGCAACAGCGTCATGACGCCCGCGTTCAGCACATCCAGCAAAGGCGACGGATTTCGGGCCAGCCTCAAAAGCAATTTGACCCGCTCGGCTGTCAGGGAATCATCCAACTGCCCGGTCTGGATAATGTGCATCAACCCCTCAATACCATCCGCAACTAACCGCTCAGCATCACTTCCTGTGGGATGTTGCAACCAGGACCAGGCGTGTGTCACGTCATCTCGCGGATGGAAGAAGGCGTGTAAATGAGCCAGGTCGGAGATTACCTCTCGCACATCCGACTCCTCCCAGGCCGCGAACCAGTGAGTCGTGACTTTTGCAGGAGGGAAGGGGAGCATCCAAATCTCACCAGCGGGCGCATGAACAGCGACAATGGTTGGCAAAGTCAACGGTGCTAATCCTGCCAGGGAAATATAAGCATAGGCTTCTCGTTGCGCAGCTCCATGCAGAAAAGCCCCGGGCGCTACGTCGCCTTGTTTATAGACCAATGTCAATTTTGTGACGATGCCCGCGCGCCGAAGGGTGAGATGCCAATACTCGAATCGGCTTCCAGAGAAACCGCCAGGAAAAGGCTGTCTGTGAAGCCGCACGATCTGGGCGTGTGGTGCAGCAAGATGCCTACGCACGCCCCATAGCAATGCTGTTGGAATAGCGACTGTCATGGCTCCAAATCAGCGCCGCCGATCCATTCTCGATACAAAGGCGCTGGGTCCATCCCCCCCACCTCCTTCACGAGAGCCAAAAAATCGCGCGGCTTAGGTGTTTGAAAACGATACCGTTGAATGAAGGCCTGCAACACTTCCAGATAGGCCTCTCGCCCCATGGCCTGATACAGGCTATCAAAGAACAGGGCAGATTTGGCATACACCATCACCTCATAATTCGTGCTGTTAAACGCGGTGACTTTCTGGCCTACGGGGATGTCGTAACCATGGTCTTTGGCCCATTGCACGGGAAGCTCCCATCGTTGGGTGCGAATGCGGTTTGCGGCTTCGGGACCATATAATGTTTCCATGTACAACAGGCTGCTATGCTCCGCCAGGCCCTCATCCAGCCAAGGATAGTCGTAGGGATCGGAGCCAACGAGCGCATACCACCACTGATGTGCGATCTCATGAGCAATAAGAAATTCTTGGCTCTCTGTGGCTGAACGATAAGTGTCCAGCCCAATATAATTGAGCTTGGGGTACTCCATACCCAGATAGCGAGTAGGAGCTTCCACGATATCGAGCTGAGTGTAAGCGTAAGGCCCAAAAAGGCGATCATATATCCGCAGAACTGCTGCAGCATAGGCTAATGCTGACTTTCCCGATACTTCATCCGTGGCAAGGTAGTAACTATTCACCCGATTGCCATCGACTGTTTGCCCCATACTGGTCATTTCTTTGCTGACCATCATAGTCCATTCGCGAGCAGGACCGGTCACAAACCGATGGCTGCTCCAGCCAGGTTCTGTGACGCTCTGCGTCAACTCGACGCCGCTAGTCACCATGAGATAATCATCAGGAAGGGTCACGGTCACCGAATAAAACGCCAAGTCTGTAATGGCGATATCTGCAAACACCGGCGGTATTTCCAGGCGCCAGGGTTGGGTGGGATCGGCAGTCTGTCGGGCAAGCATCGGATAAGCGTAGGGAAGGCTGAGAATGCCCTGGCTTTCGCCAAACAACACATAACCTTCTTTTTGCGGGGCCACAATCTCAAAGTTTATCTCAAGCCCTAACTCTTGATCGGGCTGCAAGTCGTCGATGAGGGTAATGCGAGCTGCGGTATTTTCCAGTTCAGGAGCAAACCCCACGGCATACCCATCGGGCAGCGTCCGCACTGAGGTCAACTTCATCAGTCCGCCCAACTGAGGCAGATTGGGATATTGGCGGAAATAAATATCTCGCAGGATTCTACCACTCAAATTCCGAAAGTAAACCCGTTGCGAGCCGATGATCAGGCGATTGTCGGGGTCGATCCGCAACTGGATGTCATAACGCGGCGTTCTCGTAAAATCGAAGTCAGAAGGCAAGATGTCCTTATGAAACGCCGGGTAATACACTTCCATAGGATCTACAGACTGAGGCTGTTCTCGCTGACAGCCCATCATCCCAGCCAACAGACCCAACAAAAGCAAAAACAGCGCATAAGAGACCGATGGTTTCATGATCTTAGAAGGCGTTGAAAATCGGGGATGTCGTTCATGAACAGAATTGAACGGGTTGCTTTCCAAATTTGCCGCTTTTGGATATACTTTCAGAAACCTACACCTTCCGCTATTATGCCACATTCCGGTGAAATTTGCGCTGTCCGTATTGAGGAATCGAGAGCGCCACATTCCAGCACAATTTGGGTTTTCTCATGACCGAAAAAGTCAAAATCATTATCAGTGACACCCACATTGGCGCCGGCGGCGCCAAGATGGGGAATAAACTGGAAGATTTCACGTCGGACGTCATCTTTTTTCAATGGGTGCAACGTTTGATCCAGGAATCGGACCAAACAGGACGAGAAATGACGCTCATCATCAATGGGGATTGGATCGAATTTCTACAAACCCCCACCGTGGCCAATTTCGATCCGACGCGTCGTTATCCTACGGAGGAGTACACCGATTTAAGTGAGGCGGCTTCGCTACGCAGGCTAGAAGTCGTCCATGCCGGCCATCCGTTGATTTTTCAGGCGCTCGCCGATTTTATCTCTCCAGGTCCGCCAAAGCGAGACCTTGTGATTCTTTTCGGCAACCACGACCCCGAATTGGTTTATCCGGGCGTCCAGCAACACATTCGCGAACTTCTAGAAGCGCACGGCAAGAGAGAAGAGCTTGTTCGCATTGGCGAACGATATTATTTTGAGGATGGCGTGTGGGTGGAACATGGCAACGCTTTTGCCGAGTCGGTCAATCGGTTTACAAACCCAGACGCCCCTTTCGATCCAGAACACCCCGAGATCATCGAACGTCCCCCTGGATCCTATGTGGTGACCGATTATTTCAATAAAATCGAATGGGAACGCCCCTGGATCGATGGCGTGCATCCCATGAGTTCCTTAATTTTTTATGCCCTGGCGTACGATCCTCTGTTCGCCATCCAGGCATTGAAAGCATTTCTGGCGGCGGCGCCGGATCTTTTTACAGATGTCCTGGCCACCGCGACATCGGAAAGTGCAGAACAGGCACCCGCAATCGCACAGCTGGAAGAGATGGATTCGCAAGAATTGGCGCAACGTCTACAAGAGGATCAAGCCTTTGCAACGGCTTTTGCTGACGATCTCGCCATGGTCCTGGCGCAAAAGGGTGCTGCTCCTGCATTGGCCCGTGGATTGGCTACAAGTTCCGCCACATCAAAAGCACCGCAAGTGCGAGCTAAAGAAATTGCAGAACATTACTGGCAGGTTCTAGAGAGCGCAGCGGATGAAATCGCGCGCAACAGGGACGCCAAGGTGGTCGCTTTCGGTCACATCCATGAACGCGTGCAAAAAAGACTGGCAAGCGGCGCCACCTATCTGAACACTGGAACCTGGATATGGAAGATGAATTTCAAACATGCTTCGGATGAGGTATGGCGCGATCTTATCGCCCATCCCGAGAAATATATTCATCAGCGTTTTCTTACTCTGTCTCTTATACACATCTCCGAGCCC
>WFTO01000342.1 GCA_015485435.1 Anaerolineae bacterium
AACGAATACTCATCCTCGGCGGCGGCACCGCCGGCACCCTTGTCGCCAATAAGCTCTACAACGAATTGGATCCCGACGAGTGGAAGATCACTGTCGTGGATCGCGATGACCGGCACTTCTATCAGCCCGGTTTCCTCTTCATTCCCTTTGGAATTTACAAGGGCAAACAAGATGTCACGCGCTCCCGTCGACGATACATCCCCAGTGGCGTCGAGCTGATCCTGTCGGAGATCGAGATAATCGAACCCGACAAAAACCAGGTTCGCATCAAAAAGGACAACCGCACCCTGCCCTACGATTATCTCATCATCACCACCGGTTCTCACACAGCCCCCGAAGAGACGCCGGGGCTTACCGAGCACGAGTGGCGCAAAAGCATCTTCGATTTCTACACGGTGGATGGCGCCGTGGCGTTGGCTCGCAAACTACGCACGTGGCAAGGCGGTCGACTGGTGCTGAACATCACGGAAATGCCTATCAAATGCCCTGTGGCGCCCCTAGAATTTATGTTCCTCGCAGATTGGTATTTCCATGAACACAACATGCGAGACAAAGTAGAGTTGGTGCTGGTCACGCCATTGGACGGCGCATTTACAAAGCCTCGAGCCTCCTCCATCCTGGGCAATATTCTAGAAGAGAAAAACATCAAGCTTGTGACGCAATTCGACACCGGCGAGGTCGATCCCGACAAGAAGAAATTGATCTCTTACGACGAGCGGGATGTTGAATTCGATCTGCTGGTGACCATTCCCACCATTATGGGCAGTGATGTGATTGCCCGCTCGGGCATGGGCGATGAATTGAATTTTGTCCCTACCGAAAAATACACGCTGAAAGCCAAGGAATTTGATAACATCTTTGTCTTGGGCGATGCCACCGACCTCCCCAGCTCCAAGGCAGGCTCCGTCGCCCACTTCGAAGGGGAAGTGTTTATCGAGAACTTCTTGCGCTACATTGACGGCCTGGAGCTCTTGCCCACCTTCGATGGCCATGCCAACTGCTACATTGAATCAGGGTTCGGAAAAGGGTTCCTCATCGACTTCAACTATGATGTCGAACCATTGCCAGGCAAGTACCCGCTCCCCGGCATCGGCCCATTCTCCCTGTTGCAGGAATCCCGAATGAATCACTGGGGCAAGATGATCTTCCGCTGGATGTACTGGAACATCTTGCTCAAAGGCAAGCCCATGCTCGTGACGGCAGAGATGAGCATGGCCGGCAAATGGCTGTAGGAGGTCCCCATGGCAGAAAACACAACCCTTTCAACACAAAACGACGTACAGGCCCAGCTTCAAGCACTGAATGCCAAACTCGACGCCCTGGCCGATCAGGTCGCTGTCCTCACCGACTATGTGCTGGAACAACGTCAGCGCCAACAAGAATGGGATGAGTTAAAGGCGGACCTCACCCCGATTGCCATGGAGATGATGGAGGCGACGGTCGAGGAGCTGGAAGAGGTTGAGCCTTACGTTCGACTGGAAGAGATACTATTCTTCCTTAAGCGCCTGGCAACGAACTTACATAACTTTGAAGCCATGCTTGATCAGTTGGAAAGCATGAATGATCTGGTGCAGGATCTGACCCCTGTTGCCAACGACGCCTTCCTCGTCGCCATGGATCAGCTTCAGGAGTTGGAACAAAAGGGCTATTTCGCCCTCATCCCCGAGGCCAAGTATATCATGGACAATGTGGTCGATGCGTTTGGCCCCGAGGATGTAAGGGCCCTTGGCGACAATATTGTCTTGATTCTATCCACTGTTCGCAGCATGACCCAACCTGAGATCATGACCCTGGTCCAACAACTGACTGAATCCACTCAAGAAGCGGTGCGCACCCCCGATGAGGAACTGGACACCTCTTACCTGGGCCTGTTGCGCCAGCTGCGAGACCCGCAAATGCGCCTTGGTCTGGCCCGAACCTTGCAACTGCTCCGGGCAATGGGGCGAATCGCCCCGCCAGCGCCCTCTGGCAATGGCCAAGAAGCGTAATTGGGATACCATTCAGCCCTCGATATTGTAAGCAGATTTACCGCATCCAAGCGGCTTTCATGACACAATACATGTTAGAATAACCTTCCCTACTCATCCTTATCCCAAGGAGAACCATACAATGACAACGCTAGCTGATTTAAAACTGGACGCTGATGGATATCTGGCAGACCCCAATGATTGGACCCCAGAGGTCGCAGAGCTATTCGCCAAAGAATTGGGCATCGAGCTCACCGACCGCCACTGGCAAGTCATCAATTATGTACGCCAGGAATGGGAAAAGACCGGCGACATGCCCAGCTTACGTCGCATCACCAAACAATCCGGCGTTCCCACCAAAGAAATCTACAAGCTTTTCCCGAAAGGCCCGGCTGGCAAGATCGCCAAGCTTTCCGGCCTGAGCAAACCCAAAGGCTGCATCTAATTTCACTGTCACACGGTCCGTTCCCAGGGCCATTGACTCACTCGCAACGTTACAATGACGGAGGCACCCCCCATGTCGGACAATGAAGACCGCAAACTTGCAATCATCTGCTCCAAAGGCACGCTTGATATGGCCTACCCCGGCCTGGTGTTGGCCAATGCGGCCCTGATGTCAGGAATCGAGGTGGAGATGTTCTTTACCTTCTGGGGTATGGACATCATCCACAAGAAAAAACAGAACAAGCTCAAATTTGTGCCGCTTGGGAACCCATCCAGCGGAATGCCCAACATTCTCGCTGTGCTCCCTGGCATGAGCCCCCTGGCCACGAAAATGATGCACAAGGGGCTGGAAAAGATCGACATGCCCCCAGTCGACGAATTCCTGGAAATGATTCATGATGCTGGGGGCCGCATCTGGGCCTGCCGCATGGCCATGGACATGATGAACCTCACCGAAGATGACCTCGTGGACGAGGTCGACGGCGTCGTCGGAGCCATGGAATTCCTGGAAATGGCTGAAGGCGCACAAATCCTCTTCATCTGATTTTACGTCATTCACTGCCTCCCCGCACGGCTTCGCACCTCAAGCCGTACACACAGAAAGGAAGATGCACCGATGAAAAGGCCGCCGGGCGTCCGGCGGCCTTTTGGCTTGGGGTTTGTGAGCTCACATCACCGGGCAAGATATTCGTACAGGACGTTGGCCACCAAAGCATGGCCAGCGGCGTTCCAATGACCGTCGTGGGGGAAATAGAGAACCTCTCCCGACCGGGCTGCTTGCACAAAAGGCTGGGTCAAATCCAATACTTCGAAGTCCAATTCTTCACCCAAGGCGCGATAACGTGCGAATAAAGCATCCGTATTCCATGACGCATGCTCAGGATCATTGGTGAGGAGCTGAATATACGTCCGCTCTTTGGGTGGAGCCAGAATCAGAATAAAACGACTTCCATCCTGATGCGCATCGGCAACCGCCTGGGCCAGAGCGTTGCGGCTGATCCACCATCCCTTCTCGATGTATGGATCGCTCAAGTCGATGTTTCGAGCAATGATGTCGGGTTGAAAGACGATGGTCCGCCCCTCGAGTTGGCGCACTTCATACCCCCCAGCCCAGGCAAACGGCCCCCTCCCCAGGCTAAATTCAACGACCAACGCCAGTCGAGACCAGGGTCTCAGTGCCGAGAAGAGTGAATCCCACCGATCTGATGACATCTGACCATCCTCGCGACCAAAGCCATTGAACACCATGGCGTCTTCCAGATCATTGGGAAAAACCATCCACAACACCACCCGAGGCTTCAAGGGCCGCCCATAGGTTTCGTAGATACGCGCCTCACGCACAGGGCCGACTCCAGGCTGCCCCAAATTGACGACCTCTCGGCCGAGCCGGGCTTGCAAACGGGCCACCCATGTCTGCGATTCCTCGACACCAAGCCCATAGGTGAAAGAATCGCCGATGGCCACGGCGTACACCGGTGGTTGCACATGAGCGTCTCGAAAACCTGGCCCTCCCAGTCCCAGATCTGAGGTCGTCACGCGGAAACTGAAATCACCTTCCATCTGCACTACCGCGTCCACATCGGGCTTTAATACATGCCCTAATTCTGGGTCTTCATAAAAGAGCTGGCTACGCTGCGCTACGGTGTCGCGCACCTTCAAAGCCAGTTGCAGATTCGGAGGCAGCAACCCAGGCATGAAACGCAAAAGCATCTCAAGAAACACCAGCGTCAGCAAGGCGCTAAACGTTATCAAAAGCAAACGACCTAGCCACGTTTTCATCAATGAAAGACCTCAATTTGTTCTGGTGAATGAATGATCATTTGGGGCGTTCCCCGATAAAGGCTTACCACACCTGTAACCCACACCTGTTTTCCTCGATAGAGGTCCACGGGGGGCTGGGGAAACCGAGCGTAATCTTCAGAACGCACAATGACGACAAAGGTTCCCTTTTGTTTGCTGAAATCGAGAAAGGTCAACGAGCCAATATCTTTGGTTTGCACGATGCGCCCCTCCACGGTGATGGTCTGTCCTACATAGCGGCCAGCCTCATCCCATGGAACCACGCCTTTCGGCGGTGCGGACGCGGTGGGCGCGGGCAGATCGTCTGCTGACGCCGCCTCCCCCATAATCGCAATCTGATCCGGTGAACTGACGATGATTTCTGGGGCGCCTTTGTACGAAGTGATCTTGCCGCGCACCTGGATGCGTTGATGAAGATAATATTTCTCTGGCGATTGAGGGAATTTGGCCGCATCGCGAGCAAAGATAACGACTTTGAATTTGCCCTTCCAGTCTTCATGAAAATCAAGAAAAATGGCTTTTCCAGAATGGTAGGTCTGGACGACATCCCCTTCGACCACTGCCACCTGGCCCAGATAATCGCCAGCCTGCTCCCAGCTGATAAGGGGAGGCGTCTCGATATCTTTTTGAGTTGAGGATTCGGGAACCGGGGTGAATGGTGGTTTGGGGCTCCCCTGGTCCGCCCCATGGATACGCCGAATTTGGGAGGCATCATGAATGACGATCTCCGGGGCCCCCTCGTACAACTTAATTCGGCCTCGCACCCACACCTGTTGGTGGAGGAAATAACTGGCAGGCTCTTCGGGAAAAGCAGCGTAAATGCTGGGGAAGAGCACGATGGTCAGGGTGTTGCGATAATCATCGTCAAAATTGAGAAAAGTGACCTTCCCTGAGTCATAGGAGCGAAGGATGGCTCCTTGAACGATCACTTCTTGGCCCACATATTGCCTGGCATCCCGCCAATCGATCATGGGAACTTCCAGATCGTCGATCTTCGCCGCTTCAGTAGCGCTCTCCCAATCCCGGGCCATCACCTCGGCCAATCGCGAGACAACCTCTGGCTCCTCCGTGATAATGCCCAATTCACGGTTCAGCTCTAGCGAAGTAAAACTCAGATTCACCGAACCTATCAACGCCCGACGGCCATCAACCAGCATGGCTTTCGCATGCACATAAGGCGCATCCAGCCTGGCGACCTGAGCCCCCGCCTGTTGCAATTGCTTGTAGTGTTTCTCAGCCACGTCGACCTCTCGTTTCGGCGCCAGAAAACGGACCTCCACGCCCCGTTGGGCCGCTCGCACCAAGGCCTGCGTCAAGTCATCATCCAACAAGGTGGCCTCTTCCAGCCATAAGGTTTGCTGCGCTTCCTCGATGAGTGCAGTCAGTCGGGCACGACTGTTTACCGGGCTCAGCACCAAGGGCGTGTTGTTCGATAGGTGCACCTCCTCGCCCATCCAATCCGCGTCAAAAATGGTCGCAACCTCTTCCACCACATCCGGCTGAGTGGTGACGATCGCAAATTCTCGATTTCGGGTGAAGGAACTGTGGGTCAAGTTAAACGTGGCTATCATGGCCCGTCGTCCATCGATGACGATGGATTTCTCGTGATGGTGTTTGTAGGCGCCAGGCGCCCATTTCACGTCAACGCCGGCCTTGCTTAATGCTTGAAACGTCATGATATTGCCCTCCGCTCCCCCCACTGGCTCTGGATCCATGAGCACGCGCACATTCACACCCCGGCTAGCGGCTCGAATCAGAGCATCGCGCATGTCGTCAAAAGTAAATAAATAAATTTTTAAGCGAATTGATTCATCCGCGTCGTCAATCCAATCCAACAGCTGCCCCGGCCCGTCATCGGGCAGGACGTATAACGTTTGTCTCCCGACACTGATGGGGGTGGCTGTCGGCGTGGGCGCAGATTGCGAACCGCAACCGGCCAGCGCCCAAACAAGCAGCAGGAGCAACAACCGGCTTACGAGACGTAGACGACGATGCATAGCAAAATTGTAGTCGCTTCTCGCCGGGTTGACAAACGCCATAGGGCCATCAAATCACCCCAAGACCACGCGGACGTGGGTAGAAACTTGACCAATGCCCCCGATTTGGTGTAAACGTTGAAAGCATCAACACAAATTTCACGCATCACAATCAATGCACCACCATTCCCACCCGATCCGCATGCTGAGGCAGACTATGAGCACACCATTGCAACCCCTCCAGAATATCACCGTCATCGACATGACCGAAGCCATGGCAGGTCCCTATGCGGCTATGCTGCTGGGCGACCTGGGCGCAGATGTAATCAAAGTGGAACGACCGGACGTGGGCGACAGTTCACGTGGTTGGGGACCTCCCTTTGTCGAAGGGGAAAGCGCCTATTTTCTCAGCGTCAACCGCAACAAACGCAGCCTGACGCTCAACTTAAAGACGGAGGAAGGTCGTCGTATTCTCCATGAGCTGGTCAAAGATGCTGATATTTTTCTCACCAATGTGCCTCGTCTCACCTCTCAACGCAAACTCCAAATCGATTACGATACCCTGAGCGCCATCAATCCCAGGCTCATCTATTGCGCCATCAGCGGTTATGGAATGACCGGACCCTATGCTGGACGGAGCGGTTATGACGTGATCGCCCAGGGAGAGTCGGGCACCATGGCTCTCACAGGCGGCCCGGAAGATCCGCCAATGCGTTTCCCGGGCCCCATGGCTGATATCACCGCGGGCGTGTACACGGCACTGTCGGCGCTGGCCGCTATCATCGCCAGAGAACAGACGGGCCGCGGGCAATTCATCGACACCGCGCTTTTGGAAGGTCAACTCACCTGGGTTGTCAACATCATCAGCAGCTATTTCGCCACAGGGAAACGTCCGCCGAAACGAGGGAACTATCACCCGACCATTACCCCATACGAACCCTTCAATGCTGCGGACAAACCCTTTATCATCGGCGTGGGCACGGAACGACTTTGGGCCAAGTTTATCGAAGTTATGGGGCTTCAAGACACCATCGGCGCAGATCCACGCTATCAGACCAATGCAGACCGACTCCAGCATCGACAGGAATTGCATGAGGCGTTGGAAGCCATTTTTGTGACCCAACCAGCCGAGCACTGGTTAAGCATGTTCCGCCCTCTGGGCATTCCTTGCGGCCCCATCAACCATCTAGATGAAACATTGAACGATCCACATATCCAGGCCCGAGGCATGGTGCTCACCATGGAACACCCCGTTGCGGGAGAAATCCGTATGCTTGGCAATCCCATGCATCTCTCCGACACGCCCGTCAACTATCGGCTCGCCCCTCCCACTCTGGGGCAGCATACCGAAGAGGTGCTAAAAAAGCTTGGATATGACCAGGAGGCCATCGCACAACTCAAGGAACAGGGCGTCATTTAAGCCCGAAAAAACGCGTCTGACCCTTGAAATTTGACAGACACCAGGCTTTGTGCTATTCTTGCCCGACAATTTCAAAGCTCAAAAGGCTGTGAACCGGAAGAGTACTCGCCAAAGCGGGATTCAGAGAGGCGACGGTTGCTGCGAAGTCGCTATCAGCGCAGGCGAGGAATGGGCCGGGGAGCTGACCACCGAACGCGAGAAGTCAGTAGGCTGGTCCGGAGACGCCACCGTTATCAGGGCGCTGGATATCGCTTGGTTGCATGGCAAGCTGTATCCGTAGAGTGAGGCGGATTTCAACTCGAGATCGGCCTAACGAGGGTGGCACCGCGGATTCGATTATTCGTCCCTCACGTCGTCAAGGCGTGAGGGATTTTTCTTTTTGCCGCGTCATGATGATTCCAATTCATCCCATTCGCATTGCATTTTTCAACCATCCATACTCCAAAGGAGGCATCTCATGTCAGAACAACACAAATACTTCCTGCCCGAAAGCGAGATCCCTACAGCCTGGTACAACATCCTGGCCGATTTCCCCGAACCCCTGCCCCCGGTCATCCATCCGGGCACGCTGCAACCCATCGGCCCCGATGATCTGGCGCCACTGTTTCCTATGGCGCTCATCGAGCAGGAAGTCAGCACCGATCGGTGGATTGATATTCCCGAGCCTGTGCTCGAGGTGTATCGCATGTGGCGTCCCACGCCACTGATTCGCGCCATCCGTCTGGAAAAGGCTTTGAACACGCCGGCGCATATTTACTTCAAATATGAAGGCGTCTCCCCCTCGGGCTCACACAAGCCCAACACGGCCGTGGCTCAGGCGTATTACAACAAGATTGAAGGCACCAAAGCATTGACCACTGAAACCGGCGCCGGTCAATGGGGCAGCGCTCTGGCCATGGCAGGAAAGATGTTTGATATCCCTGTGGAAGTGTACATGGTCAAAATTTCCTATCATCAAAAACCCTATCGCCGCAGCCTCATGCGCATTTTCGGCGCCGAAGTCATCCCCAGCCCCTCTGACCGCACCAATGCCGGACGATCCGTCCTCGAACAGGATCCGGATTCCCCCGGATCCCTGGGCGTGGCCATCTCAGAAGCGGTGGAAGCGGCGGTCACCAGCGGTGGCGCCAAAAAATACGCGCTGGGCTCGGTTTTGAATCATGTGATGCTCCATCAAAGCGTCATCGGGTTGGAGACCATGAAGCAAATGGAGATGGCGGGCGAGGAGCCCGATGTATTGATCGGATGCATTGGCGGCGGTTCGAATTTTGCGGGCTTTGTATCGCCTTTTGTGCGAGAAAAGATCGTGAACGGCAAAGAAACGCGCGTGGTAGCCGTGGAACCGGCAGCAGCTCCTAGTCTCACCAAAGGGAAATATGTGTACGACTTCGGTGACACCGTGCAGATGACGCCGTTGATGAAGATGTACACTCTGGGACACTCCTTCATTCCTGCGCCCATTCATGCCGGCGGGCTGCGTTATCATGGCATGGCGCCCATCGTCTGCCACATGTATGACCTGGGACTCATCGAGGCGCGCGCCCTTCACCAAAACCCGGTTTTCGAAGGAGCGGTGCTATTCGCCCAAACCGAGGGCATTGTCCCCGCGCCCGAAAGCGCCCATGCAGTGCGCGCGGCAATCGACGAGGCCATCGCTGCGCGCGAAGCAGGCGAGGAAAAGGTCATCCTCTTCAACCTCAGCGGCCATGGCCATTTTGATATGACCGCGTACGACGCGTATCTAGCCGGAAAGCTTGTGGATTATGAGCTATCGGAGGAAGAAATCGATCAGGCGCTGGCTAATCTTCCGCAGATTGCATAAATCTGAGTGATTGGATAGGATCGGACCCAGGCCCCCACTTGGGCCCGATCCTCCTTTCTTGTCATCTCTCATCCTGACGTTATAAGGTCTATGAACGCCTCCGCTCAATTCTGGCGTGTTGAATTGCACTGCCACACCCATGCCTCTTTCGATTCCCTGACCAGTCCCGAAGACATCGTACGCGTTTGTCGAGAGAAGGGCATCGATCGCCTTGCCATCACCGATCATAATACCATGGCGGGCGTGGAGGAGGTGCGGGCGTTGGCGCCCGAGCTGGTGATTCCTGCAGAAGAAATCAAAACCGCTGAGGGAGAGGTCATTGGTTGGTTCATGCAGGAAGCCATCCCTCACGGACTGCCCCTCGAGGAAACCATTCGTTTGCTCAGAAAACAGGGGGCGGTGATAGGAGCGCCGCATCCCCTCGATTCGCTTAGAGGTGGATCGGCATTGGGAAAAGAGGCGTTGATGCACGTGATCGACAAGTTGGATGCTCTGGAAGTGCTCAATGCGCGTTGCTTACGCCAACGTGACAACGACGAGGCGCGGGAGATCGCCGTGGCTCACCAAAAATTGATGACCGCGGGCAGCGATGCGCATACGGCGGGCGAGATAGGGACCGCGGTAATGATTATGCCACCGTTTCACGATGCCGAGAGTTTCCGCCGCAGCCTGGCTGCCGCACGCATCGAAGGCCAACGTAGCCGCGGTCATGTCCGTCTCTATTCCACTTACGCCAAAATCGTCAAACGACTTCTCACGGGGTGATTAAAACGCTATAGGCGTCGGCTCCTGCAGCAAAAGCTCTTCTACTGCAGATAAGACCTGCTGCACAGAAAGATCGGCCAAACAGGTCCTGGCCGCGCACCCTTCCCGGTCTCCGACTTGATGTCCCACATAAGCACACGGGGCGCATTCCAGATCCAACCGCACCACGCGGCTGGGGCTGTAAGGGGTCCAGGGAGCCCAGGCTCGATGGTTGGTGGGCCCGAAAATGGCGATGACCGGCGTGCGCGCGGCTGCAGCCAGATGCATCACTCCGCTGTCCGCGCCAACGAATAGACGAGCCCGTCGAAGCACACCTGCCAATTCACGAAAACTGGTGCGGCCGCTAAGATCGATCAGCGGGCTGTTGGCCGATGTCATGACCGCATCGGCACGATCGTCTTTTGTGCCTACAAGGACGGTCGGGAGCCCATGGCGACGATAGAGTGCCGCCGCAAGCGCGGCAAATTTCGCAGGGTCCCAACGACGCGCCAACGAAAATCCCCCAGACCCGGGATGGAAAACGAAAAAGGCGTTTGGCTGCACCCCGTGCTCTGCCAACAGTGCGTCTGCCATGGCTTGCTCTTCATCATTTAGAGGAAGATGCAAGCTCAGATCGTTGGTTGTTGCGCCCAAGGCCCGCGCCAGATCGAGCCAATATTCCACCTCACGTTTGAAACCAAATCCTCGATCCTCCACCCGCAGGGTCAACCAACCGCCATAACCATTGTCGAGGCCCACCACAGTGCTGGCGCCAGTGGCGCTGACAAGTGCATGTTGTTTGGCGCGCCCCAGTCGTGTGGTCAGATGATGAAAATTGATCACGGTGTCGTAATGCCGTGCATGGAGAAACCGCATGTAGCGGGCCAAAGGCGCCCACGCCGTAGGCCTGAACACCGCCTTCCCCTCATACTTCGTCTTAGGAAAGACCAACACCTTATCCACCAAGCGACAATCCTGCAATATCGGCGCGGTATGAGGATTCACCAGTACATCCAGTTGCGCCTGCGGAAAGGTCTGACGCAAGGCGCGTAAAGCAGGGGTGATGTTTAGCACATCTCCCAGATCGGCGAGTTTAATGGCAAGAATGCGGGCTGGCATGTTCACAGATCAGGCGCGTAGCGTCAGCGCCTTTCACGTTCGTCACGCGAATTTGATCGTGTCGGGGTGTAAGCCTTCAAGGTTCAACCGTTTTTCTCTCATACCGAACCGATTTCAAAATTCACGTAATCATACGTCAATCATAGTCAGAGGGCAAGAATTCGTCTGTAATGCACTTGACGAATTCCGCGGCAACGTCTAAACTTCAGAGCATGATCCACCATGCCTATTTTCACTCGCCATTAGGATTTATCGAGCTGCAAAGCGATCGGAAGGGGTTGGTGTCAGTGCGTTTTGTCGAAGCCCCGCGCCATACACACGTCCACTCACCGGTGTTGCGCGCTGCAATTCATCAACTCACCGAATACTTCTCAGGCGAACGACGTCAATTTGACCTACCGTTACAGGTGCAGGGAACATCTTTTCAGCAGAGCGTGTGGAGACTGCTGTGCGCCATCCCGTTCGGCGAGACGCGTACGTATCGAGATATAGCCGTTTCGCTAGGCAACCCCGCAGCGAACCGGGCGGTTGGCGCGGCTGTTGCAGCCAATCCCATCCTGATATTCATCCCCTGTCATCGAGTCATCGCCAGCGGCGGCAAACTGGGGGGTTACTCGGGAGGGCTGTGGCGTAAAGCATGGCTGTTGCGTCATGAAGGCGCGCTGTTCCGCATCTAGCCAGGATGATGCCACCTGCTCCCCTTGCGACCGACGCCATCACGACTTAGCGCGATACTCCAACAGAATCTCCCAGGCCCGCAGATCGCTGGAAGACACTCTGGCCAGATCAGACGCCCGGCGGCCGACAATCCAGAGGATGCGGTCGTGAGCATCAACCAGCAAGGGCCAGTGGGTGCGCTCTGGGCGTGGAATTTTCAGGGCGTTCATCAAATCTTTCAGGCGCTTCTCGGATGGCAGTCCAAAGGGCTGCATGCGATCTCCTGGTTTGCGAGGACGCACCAGAAGGGGTTGTGGAATGTGCCAAGGCAACCAAAGCGCATTCGCATGGTGCCCCCGCTGCCATGGCGCTTCGCCCGGCTCCCATGCCACTTCCCGAGCCACCAGGTGCCAGCTCGGCCCCAGATTGACCTTCCCTGGAAGGGCTAAGCGTTCAGGCTGGAGGATCTGAGGCACATCAACGGGGATAAATTGGGCTTCCTGCACATCCAGCCAATCATACGAAAGGTAGGCCACCAGGCCTGTCGTCAATGTGTAGGGGCCGCCACTGGCCCGCTGAGGTTCGAGGATCAGCACGTCCAACACCCGTTCGGTGTGCTCCCAACGGATGTTGCGAAAATCAGGTCTCAATTCTGAGATGGCGCGACGCAACAGCGCTCGTTGATCCCCTGGCAATAAGGCCCGGAATGGCGTCAACTCAAGGCGAACCCGGCCAGGCTCCACCTGGGCCAACTCGCGCCAAAGCTCCTGGCGGTGTGTGGCAAGCACGTCGTAATCTCCTTGCAACGCGAATGCCATGCGCGAGATGCCCGTTGTCAAATGAGGGTTGATGGCTCTCAACCGGGGAATGATTTCATGGCGTAGTTGATTGCGGAAATAGGTGGTGTCCAGATTGGAAAGGTCCCATCGAGGTTGCAAATGATGTTGCTGGCAATAGTGCAAGATATCCTGGCGAGAAAATGGCAACAAAGGCCGGATCAAGCGCACATGGTCGGGAAGCTGAGATCGTTGAACATAGGATGGCAAGACATCCTCGGCCATCTGGATCTTGTCCAACCGCAAGCTCGAGAGCAAGACGGATGGCGGCATGCCGCGCAGGCCGGCAAGGCCGCTACCACGGAGCATGTGCATGAGGATCGTCTCAACCTGATCATCCGCATGGTGTCCCACCGCCACAATAGACGCTTGCAGCCGGGCGGCAACCTGCCACAGAAACGCGTATCGCGCCTGGCGCGCGGCTTCTTCAACGGAGACCCCAGGCCGCTGAGCCAAGCTCTGGACATCCGCCCGTTCAATGGTGCATCCAATGCCCCAGGCAGCCGCCAGCTCCGCCACAAAATGCGCCTCTTCCTCGGCCTCCGCACGCAATCCATGATTCAGATAGGCGGCATGGAGCTGCCACCCATGATCTGGCGCCAGTTGCAGCAACGCATGCAGCAGGGCAAGGGAATCGGGACCACCGCTGACGCCAACCACAACCCGGGCACCAGGGGAGATCAACGCGTGTTTTTGGATAAACTGACGTAGGGAAGTGAGAAAACTCATGTTCAATATTGTACATGTGCCACCGTCGCTTTGAAAACTGGCCATGCGGTTTTGAGCTACAACTTTCTCTCCAACACAATTTGGACAATCCAGCCAACTTTTCGGTATGATTCATGATCATGAGTAAAACACACATTGAACAGCCATTGAAACTCGGAGGAAGTCACCGCTGGGGTTACTTTTTCCTGGGAATGCTCACCGCACTGCTGGTGTTCGCTCTGGGCGTGGGAGCCATGTGGGGCTACGTGTACTGGTTTGATGGCAAACCGTTGGCTATTTTTCAGACCAACACGACGCCAGAAGAGGCGATCATCGATCAAGCCTTGATGGATGAAGCTTGGCAAATCATCTTTCAAGACTTTTTCGGCGACATCCCACCCGAAAAAGAGCGCACCTATGGAGCCATCAAGGGCAGCGTTCAGGCCTTGGGTGATCCTTACACGTTTTTCATCGAACCTGAACCCGCTGTTAGAGAAAAGGAACGGCTCGAAGGGAAGTTTGGAGGCATTGGTGCGTATTTGCAGCTGGATGAGGAGGGCCGTGTGCGTCTGTTTCCCATGGTAGACAGGCCAGCCGCTCGAGCGGGCATCCGAAAAAACGACATTCTTCTCGCGGTGGACGATACCACTATCGCCACTCCTGCGGACCTCGAGCAAGTCACAGGATTGATTCGCGGCCAGGTGGGAACCACCGTAAAGTTAACCGTTCAAAGGGGTGCAGAAACCCTGGTCTTCCAGATAGAACGCTCTGAAATCGAACTGCCCAGCGTCTCCTGGCAATCGCTCAATGAAGCGCCCACCATTGGCTATTTTCGTATTGAACGCTTCAGCAGCCTGACTGCAAAAGAATTCGATCAAGGGCTTTCGGAGTTGAATGAGCGGGGAGCGAATCAGGGATTTATCATCGATTTGCGAGGGAATCCTGGTGGCCTTGTCAACGCCGCGGTTGACGTGGCCAGTCGCTTTCTCGATGGGGACGTGGTGCTCATTGAAAAGCATGCGGATGGCAGCCAGAAAATCTATGAGGCGCAACCAGGGGTGGCAATCCCATCAGAAACGCCCGTAGTTCTTCTGGTAGATGAGCATTCGGCCAGCGCCGCTGAAATTCTAGCTGGCGCATTGCAGGACCGCGGTCGAGCCATGTTGATCGGACAAAAGACATATGGGAAGGGGTCCATTCAACGCATTCATCGGCTTTCGGATGGCAGTGCGCTGCATGTCACTTTTGCGAAATGGTTTACGCCCAAGGATCGCGCCATCGACGGACAGGGACTTGTGCCCGATATTGTCGTTGACCCGAGCCCTGATGTTGACGCCTTCCTAGCAAAAGCCCTTGAGCTTCTTCGCACCAATTCACCCTGATGGCATGCTCATCCCCAACGGCTCATGCTTCATGTTCCTGCTCCCGAGCCAATCGCTCGCGATAACGCCCGGTTCGCACCCGGCGAATACTGTCATACAACAGCAGCAAGACGGCGATCCCATTGATGGCGAAAAAAATGGTGAGCACCTTTCCGGCTGACGTGGCAGGACTTAAATCGCCATAGCCAATGGTGGTCAGGGTTATCACCACAAAATAAACCGAATCTAACCAGCCCCAACCCTCCACGTGATGAAAAAGGACGGCCCCCAGAAAAACAATCAGGCTGGTGTAAGCCATCACCAATCGGGTTGTTTTATCGCGCCATAAGTCCAACAAAAAGAGTCGTCCTAACGCGCTCAGGAAAATTTTGAAGGCGTTCATGACAATAGATTACAGACCAATGGATGGTGTAGCTAGGGCGAAAAATGCCCCGGTCAGAGGTTACTAAGAGAGGAGGTCGTTATGTTCGCTGGCTCAGCAATCTGTTTACTCGTCGATGCCCGCGCCGTCGGAAGCCACGACAGCATAGGCTTCGCCATGCAGCCCGGTTTGCGCATTATACGCGGCAATGACCTCGGAAGCCAACTGTTCCGCGTGTGCTGTTCGACACAAAGCAATGGCGCAGCCGCCGAATCCCGCGCCGGTTAGCCGCGCGCCCAAAGCGCCAGCATCCATCGCCAAAGCAACCAGCTTATCCAATGCCGCGCTGCTCACTTGGTAATCGTCTCGCAAACTGCGATGCGAGGCCAACATCCATCGTCCCAGGCTTTCAAGGTCTCCCGTGCGCATGGCCTGAACGCTTGCCAGGACCCGAGCATTCTCGGTAACCACATGTCTGGCCCGGCGATAGATCGTCTCCGGCAGATAGGAGCGAAAGGCGTCTAAGGACTCAGGAGTCAGATCGCGCAGACTCCGCACCTGTGAAGTGAGAGCTTGAATCCGTCGCACAGCCTCTTCACACTCGGCTCGCCGTTGATTGTATGCAGAGGCGGCTAGAGAGCGAGGAGCGTCGCTGTAAAAAACGACAATGCGAGCAGAGCTCGGGAATGGCACATACTCGGTATGTAAGGAACGGGTGTCGATACACAGAGCATGTTGAGCTCTTCCCAATGCAGAAACCAGCTGATCCATCACGCCGCAATTCACGCCCACCCAGACGTTTTCGGCACGTTGGCAGAGGAGAGCCATTTCGATCGGTTGCCAGTCCAAACCGGAAACCGCGGCAAAAACGCGTGCCACCGCAAGTTCCAAAGCGGCCGATGAGGATAAGCCTGCCCCTATGGGTACATTTCCCATCACCACCCCA
The DNA here is from genome assembly GCA_015485435.1 of Anaerolineae bacterium. GTDB lineage: Bacteria > Chloroflexota > Anaerolineae > J102 > J102 > M2005. The sequence continues at coordinate 16,183 of WFTO01000342.1, forward strand.
TCCCAGCCAGTTAATGGCTGCCCGGCCGTTTGCAAAGCCCAGGCCACGCCATGTACATAACCCGCCCAGCTCTGTTTTTGATCCAGGGCGTCTAAAGAAAATTGCATCGATTCTTCGAAATCGAGGGAGTAGAGGCGTACTCGTCGATCTGTTCGCGGACGGAAGGCGATCCAAATCCCGCGGTCGATGGCCATGGGCAGAACAAACCCCTCGTTGTAATCGGTGTGCTCCCCAATCAGATTCACCCGACCGGGGGCATGAGCAATCCCGGCCGGGGCTGTGTGATATTGTTGTTGAAATCTTTCCAAAATTTGGGCTTTCACAGTTTTTTCAAAAGGATAGGGATCGGGCATGATGTCGTCTTCCATGATAGCGTTTATGGAATATGAAGCCTTTCTTGAAACGTTCCCACTGCGAAGAGAGGGGCAATCCCGCCAAAACAGCCGCGAAAACGTCGGCGAAGGTTTCTTACCCTGACTTTTTGTCGGCGGGTTACGGTGTCGCAACAGTCAGATTGAAGCGTTGGCGTCGGGTAACTAGACGCAGAGTCACTGACAACTATCCCAGCCGAACTGGATGCTATTTAACAAAATCTGGCTTTTTATGCTATATTGCAGACAATCCTATCGGGCTTATTGGCCCATTTCAAATTCCAAAGCAAACACGTACGCTCGTTGTTCAAGGAGGAACGCGTGACAGCACAAATCATTGACGGAAAAGCCATTGCCGCTACGATTCGGGCGGAGATAGCCGCAGAAGTGGCGAAATTGAAAGAAGAACATGGCGTGACGCCTGGTTTGGCGACGGTGTTGGTTGGGGACCGGAAGGATTCTCAGACATATGTGCGCATGAAGAAAAAGGCCTGCGCTGAGGTGGGAATCACCTCTTTTGGCTACGACCTGCCCGGTGACGCCAGCCAGGAAGAGGTTATCAACCTGGTTCGCGAGCTCAACGCCAACCCAGACATTGACGGCATTTTGGTACAGCTGCCCTTGCCTGGGCATATCGATGAGGAAGCCGTGCTCAGCGAAATCGATATCG